>CAMJAZ010000056.1 GCA_946403735.1 uncultured Selenomonadales bacterium | reverse complement strand
ATTTTTGACGATTGGCGCTGAAATTTCCAAACGCCGCAATTTGCCCCAATGTATCGGCTAAAATTTCATCCAACGCATGATTTTTCATTCCGCCAAAAAGTCGTAAAGTTTCATAATGTGCCGATTCGTGACGAATACGAATTTTTTGCGATTTATCGAGCCAATCTTCAGTCGTCAAATTTAATTTTTCAGCTGAAATATTGCTGTAAGGTGCACGATTCAGCAAAATAATTTTGTGACGAACTCCGTTAATTTTTACAGGAATTGTGAAGGCATTGACAGTTACAGGTAAATTTTTAATTTCGGACTTACCTGCAAGAAAACTGCTTAACGCGGTGAAGTCGTCGTGATTTTCAGTATAAACTGCTGGAAGTTTCCCAGCTAAAGTTTGAATAAAAGAAATTTTTATCGCGTTGATATTTTTAAAATTAAAATTAAAAATTGTACCGTAAAGATTTTGCAAAAAATCAATCGCTGAATTTTTTTGAACTTCTTGCCAATCGGTAATAAAATTTTCGTCGGCAAGCGGCAAATTTGGTAACGTAGGAATTGAATAAAAATGTTTTAAATATTCTTCAGCTATGATAAAATTATTTTCAATCAAAAGAATCAATCCTTTCAAAAAATTTTTGTAAAGATTATCACGAAAAATAAAAATTGTCGATAAGGAGAAAAAATGACAGTAACATACGAACTTATTCACAAAGATAAAAAAACCAGCGCACGCGCAGGAATTTTGCACACGCCGCACGGAGATTTTTTGACGCCGATATTTATGCCAGTCGGCACGCAAGCGACGGTAAAAACTTTATCGCCAGATGAATTGGAAAATTTAGGCGCGGGAATAATTTTAGGCAACACGTATCATTTATTTTTGCGACCGACGGCAGATTTAATAGAAAAAGCTGGTGGATTGCATAAATTTATGAATTGGTCGAAAGGAATTTTGACAGACAGCGGCGGCTTTCAAGTTTTCAGCTTGTCGACGATAAGAAAAATTACAGAAGACGGAGTAATTTTCAATTCGCACATAGACGGCGCGAAAAAATTTTTATCGCCAGAAATTTCTATTGAGACGCAAAAAAAATTTGGTTCAGATATTTCAATGGCATTTGATGAATGCATACCTTACCCAGCCGATTATAATTATGCGAAAAATTCTACTGAACGAACACATCGTTGGGCAGAAAGAAGTTTGAAAGCGGCGGCAGACGGTCAAGCAGTTTTTGGAATTTGTCAAGGTGGAATGTATGAAGATTTACGCGCAGAAAGTGCCAAATTTATCGCGAATTTAAATTTTGACGGTTGCGCGATTGGCGGCTTGAGTGTCGGCGAGCCAAAAGAAATTTTTTATAAAATGTTGGAAGTATCGACGAAATATTTGCCAGAAAATAAAGCGCGTTACTTAATGGGAGTTGGAACGCCAGATTATTTAATTGAAGGAGTTTTACGCGGCGTGGATATGTTTGACTGCGTATTTGCGACGAGAGTTGCGCGAAACGGTATGGCAATGGTATCGCCTAAAACTGCGCGACGTGGACGACTTGTGATGAAAAATGCGGAATTTACGGAAGATTTTACGCCGCTTGAAAGTGATTGTGATTGTTACGCATGCAAAAAAAATTTCACCCGCGCATACATTCGGCATTTGGTACGCGCAGATGAAATTTTCGGCTTGAGATTATTAACTTTGCATAATTTGCGGTACTTGCAAAGATTTATGGCAGAAATGCGCCAATCGATATTGGACGATAAATTTAGCGAATTCCGCGCAGAATTTTTCAGTTTGTAGCTAAAATTTCTTCAGGATCATCCGAGGCGTTGACAACTTCGTTAAGCGCGTCAACCAGCGCGTCAACGTCAATTCCGTGAGCCATTGCGCCTTGTTCGATATTTTCAAAACGCGCCGCCATACAACCAAAACAACCCATTCCCGCGTACATAAAAACTGGTACTGTGTCGGGATAACTTTGCACAACTTCCATAATGCTCATATCTTTTGTGATAGTCAAAATAATTTCCTCCCTTTTATTAAAGCTGATAACTACAAAAAATTTTTCAAGAAATGGATTTTAAATCACGGGTTATAAAAAATCAATAAAATTTTCATTTATGAAAAATTTTTCATTTCATTTAGTTGACTTTGAAGTTTTAAAAATTTTTCGCTTGAAGTTGCGGCGGGACTTTTAGACATTTCGTCAAGAATTCGTTGCAACTTTTTAATTTTCAGTGCAAAATATTTTTCACGTAGCGGCGATGTATCAAATTTTTTCCGCGCAGAAATTTTATCAGCATTGCGTGACGCAAAAATAATTTCGTAGATAATTCCGCTGACTTCCGCTAAATCAATATCCGCAATAAAAAAATTTTTCCCTACCAAGTAGGATTTAACTTTGTCAATGGCATTCATCGGTTGAAGAATCAAATTTTCCACGCCGTCTAAAATATTTGGCGCGTCATCAAAAATTTTGCAGATTAACGCGCCGTCCATTCCGCCTATGCAAATTGTATCGACTTCACCAATTTTTAAAACTTGCAGACCGTCACCTAATCGCGTTTCAATTTTATTTTCAAGATTGACGGTAGAAATATTTTTTTTAGCGGCGTCAAGCGGTCCAGAATTTTTATCCGTAGCGATAACAAAATCTGCGCGGCGACTTTTTACAAGCTCAATAGATAAGTATCCATGATCTGCGCCAATGTCAGCAACGCGGCTTCCAAATGGCACAAAATTTATCATGGCATTTATTCTAGCGTCGATATAAATCACTCCAAAATTTTAATCAGTCGTCCAAAATTTATTTTCATAATCGGCATGATAAACTTGACCACTAACGTAAAACGTATTGACGCGCCCAGAAATATTTAAACTTCCGCCGTCAATAAAAGTTAAATTTGCTCCGCCGTCAGTAATTTCCGCAATGGCAATCTGTTCAAGTCCCACCGCGTTAAGGTTGACAATATCTTCAACATTTGCTGAAAAAATTTTGTCTCTCCCTTCGCCGTACTTGTAAATGAACATATCTTGACCGTAGCCGCCGTACATATCGTCGGAAATATTTCCAGCGCCGCCCCATAAACTTGAGCCGCCGTCACCCGCGATAAGCTGATTAGTAAGATTATCTGCGCCAACTGCTACGACAAATTCGTTTAAGTCCCGAGCGTCGAAAGTTCCTTCAGTACTTTGCATGCAAACGTGCGCTAAAACTTTTCCGTCGCCGTCAGCAACTTCAATCATTTTATCCCTAGCTCGCGTAATTCGCAATGAACCTTCGGCGGCATTCAATATTAAATTATTTCTGTCGACAAGCCAATCAGTATAAGTTGCGGCAAAATTTATTTTCTCCCATGAATCGCAGTTTGCAACGACATCATTTCCCGAACTGTAGATGAAAGTATCTTGACCAACGCCGCCTTGTAAAGTGTCGTCCGTCTTACCGCCGATTAAACTGGAGCCGCCGTCACCTGCCAAAAGATAATTTTCAACGTCCCTAGCGCCAACGATAATTTTAAACGTGCCAGGCGAATCACCCAGCGCGTTACTAGCAACTTCGCCGCCTTTGTTTGACATGTAAGCATAAGCAAAAGTGTTGCCGTCGCCGTCTGCAAAATTTATGAGTTTATCACGCGCATTTTCAATCGTCAATTTATTTGAATCGGATTTGACTAAAAAATTTTCGTCAGAAATTTCTACGCCAGAAAAGGAGCTGAAAAATTGAATTTTTTCAGGCGGCTGATAATCAGTGATTCTTTTGTCGCCGCCAGAGTAACTGTAAACGTTATCGACTTTAAAAATTATTTCGCCGCTATTCAAATTCTTTTGAGCGGCATTATTTTTATTCGTGTTGCTAGACGTACTATTTTGACTTTGATTATTTTTAGTTGAAGTGGTGTTAGTGGAATCGTCGCTATCATCAGTCGAATTATTTTTAGTCGTGCGGTCTTTGATAGAAGTATTTTTATTTGTCGTAGTATCTGTTGAACTTGAATTTGAATCTGAATTTGAATTGGAACTTGAAGTTGAAGTGCTGTCGTAGGCGTGACGCATAAAGTATCGCCAAAACATATAACCTGCGGCGTAAATATTGCTGTCTTCGCTAAAATCATTGTCGGCGGCTAAATATTCAGCCAGCAACGTTGAATTGCCCGCCAGTTCTTCTAACTCTCTGTTATCACCGCCAGCAGTAATATCCGCCATACCTTCTTCAAGGTAATTTGCGCCAATTACGCCGAAGTTGTACTGCATAACGTGCGTTAATTCGTGCGCGAAAAATTCCGCAAAGCCAGACGTTTTTAAATTAGCTGTCGTAATGTTGCTTGACGTGCCTTTAGCCATATTAACTTCGATAAAGTTAGCGCCGCCGCGTCCCCATTCAAAACTGTCAGAATCGTTGACAAATGACAAGTCGATTGATTGTCCATTAAAATGAATGCCGTACGTTTCCTCAATCAATTTAATTGCGTCTTCAGCCCACCAAGAATATAAACCTTGAACGATTAGCTGTTCTTTGGCGGACAAAGTATTTTTAGCAGGAACTTTAATTTCCAAGCCGCGCTTTTTAAAAGTTGTCGAGTCGGGGTAAACTGCGTCGCCACTTTGCGGGAATAAATCTGACGAAGTTTTCATACTTGAACCGCCAGCGTCCCAGCCGATAGCCGCGCCAGTGTCTGTATTGTCAATAAAAATTCCGCAGTATTCGCGCAGAAATTTTTCAGCGTCGCCAGCTTTTGCACAATCGGCAACCATTTTTTCGACAACGTCATTTAAAGATCTGAAATTGGAAGATGCTTTAATAGCTTTGTCAACGTCGCTACTGCCCGTGTTCATGGACTTCACAAACTTTTTAACTACTTCCTGCGCGGAAATTCCCTCGCCATAAAATTTTGTGGTAGTCTTGCCAGAAGAATCTAGCACGGTTACGTAGTGATTCTTCAAATTTTTCAGCTTGATTGAACCTTCGCCAACTTTGAAAATTAAATCGCTATCTCTGAAAGAATAAGTATCGACCTTTCCAGCCGCTATGTAAATTGTATCTTCGCCGCTGTAATTTGTGATAACGTCATTGCCGCCGTCGTGCTGAAAAGTTTCCGAATACTCACAGCCAGTTAAAGTGTCGTCACCTTCACCACCGCTTAATGTGACATCTTCGCCGTAAGTATTTAAAAGTGTGTCATCACCTTCGCCGCCAGAAATGATAGCGCTATCGCCGTGATCGTTATGAATATAATCGTTGCCGTCGCCGCCGAAAAGTGAAATATCGTCCGACCATTCGCTATAAATTGTATCGTCGCCAGAGCCGCCGTCTATCGTGACGTTGTTCGAAGAATTATTGTTATAAATGCTGTCCGCACCGTCGCCGCCTTGAATCGTAGCGCTACTTGACCAATTTTCAATTTCATCATTACCCGCGCCGCCGTCTATAAAAATGCTACTTAGCGCGTCGCCATTATAAATGTTATCTGCACCGTCGCCGCCTAGAATCGTAGCATTGCTCGACCAATTTGTAATTGTATCGTTGCCCCTGTCGCCGTCAATTTCAACGCCTTTAATAGACTCGCCGCTATAAATTGTGTCTGCACCGTCGCCGCCATTAATTGTGACATTGCTTGACCAATTCATCAGCGTATCTTTACCGTTGCTAGCGTTCATTACGACATCGGATGCGTGATTCTGAACGTTATCATCACCATTGCCGCTGGAAATCGTGACGTTAGAACCTTTATCCCAATTATAAATTGTGTCATTCCCTCTGCCAGTTAGGATTGTCGTACAGACGCCAGAATTTTCTACGTAGTTAGCGCCGTCGCCTGCCTCAATCGTGACGTTAGCGGCAGAATTTTTAATCGTGTCTTTAGCGTCGCCGCTTACAATGGAAGTGTCGCTACCAGAATTTTCTATGTGATTATCATCTGCGCCAGCGTCAATCATCACTTTAACACCGCTATTTGTAATGGTATCGTTGCCAGCGTAACTGTTTATGCTGACTTCATTGCCTGTACTATAAATGCTGTCGGCTTCGGCAGTACCTTCAACGGTTACGCCGTCATCAGAGTTGTATAATTCAGCCATGAAAATCAGCCCTTTCAAAAAATTTTTTTAATCAAACTTTATAATGTTTTATTTTTTTATTAACCTACTTTTCTTTTGGCGCAAAAGAAAAGTAGCAAAAGAAAACATGTCCGCTGAAATCGCATCACGCGATTTGCGCGGACGGGCGCCCATCCTTGGGCGCCCCTCTTATTACCTAATGTTACTTTACCAATACGCAATAATTATATTGCAAAAAAAAATGGCAAGCAAGCTGTAGGAAAAAATTTCTACTGCCTACTTACCATTAAAAAGTTAATCGGCGGAAATTCTAAGCTGATGAACGGCGCTTTTCTCAACGTCAATTTCCGAACCTGTACGAAGGAACGTTTCAAAAATTTCATTGGTTATCGTGTTGACTGCCTCGACGTGAACGCCTGACGCATCAACTTTGAACGTAACTTTAATCGGCGTATCACGCGAAGTTTCGGGCGGCAAGTTCACAACAAGTTCACCTAAAAGCTTGACGTTATGCGCAGGGTCGGTAGCTTGTGGGTTGCCGTCTTCATCAACGCAAGGGATAATTGTATCTTCAGTCGACATATTTTCAAAGGCACGAAGGCGGACGCGCTCTTGATTATTTTCAAGCGGATAATAAGTTTTTGAAAAGACTGCGGGCATTTTCTCGCCAATCTTAATAAAGTTTTCCAAAACGTACTTTTGCTTATTGCCTTTCGTGTCCATGACGCCAGGACCAAATGAACGCGGCGTTTGATCTTCAACGTCAAACTTTGCCGTCAACTGTTCAGCGTGTTCAGTTGGTGTACCGTCGCTTTGAACTTTAGAAATTGCGCCATTGCCAACAGAATTTTCTTCAACTACAAGCATACTTGCATAAATCGCGGCGCCTTTTGCAACGGCTTGGTCGGGATCGTGCTGTTGAACTTTACCAGGAAATTTTTTGTCGACAGCGTCAATAATCATCGGCATATACGTTGAACCGCCTACTAAAAGCACTGTATCAATCACGGCGGCTGGAACTTTATCAAGCGTCGCGTCAACAAAATTCATCGTCTTTGCAACTAAATCGGAAGTCATACGCTCAAAATCTGCACGCTTAACTAAAACTTCCGTCCGTGAACCGTTTACGTCAATTCTGACCTTCGTTGACTGCTTTTTACTAAGTTTGCGTTTAGCCTCTTCAACTTTACTGCGAATATCCTGCCGCGTTTCAGCTTCAATATCTTGTGGCGTTAAACCATTTTCATCACAGCAAGCGTGCAGTATGTGGTCGAAAAGCTTATCGTCCCAATCTTTACCGCCTAATCTATCGTCGCCGCCAGTAGCCAGCACGTTAATTTTCTGTACGTCATTTCCAGAATCATTTTGCGTCATCGTCATTTGAACAACTGTAACGTCGAAAGTTCCGCCGCCTAAGTCGTAAACTAAAATAGTTCTGTCCTCTTGAAATTGACGTGCGCAGTAACTCAATGCCGCCGCCGTCGGTTCATTAATCAAACTTAAGACGTTAAGTCCTGCAAGTTCGCCAGCTTGTTTTGTAGCGCTACGCTCTTCAAGTCCAAAGTACGCGGGAACTGTTATGACAACATTTTCAATCGTGCCGCCTTGACTTTCGACAAGATTTTTTAAGCGCGTCAAAATTAAAGCGCTAATCTCAACGGGCGTATAAGTTTTGCCGTCAAATTCATAGACGCGGTTATCAGGCTTGCCAATTTCACGCTTGACGAATTGAACGACGCGATCGCCATCGGTTTCAATATTTTCTTTAGCGGCTTGACCAACGACGACGCTATTTTCATTCTCGAAGAACACGAC
>CAMJAZ010000055.1 GCA_946403735.1 uncultured Selenomonadales bacterium | reverse complement strand
TGTGAAATGGATTTATCGCCAGGAACTTTTATTTTGCCGCATAAATTATCAATTGGCAGTATCTTCATTGCTCTGCCCTTCATTTGTCTTTCCTTCAGCTTGATTTTCAATTTCTTTAATCGCGGGTTTGCCAGTGACTAACTCTTCAAATGTCTGTTCAATGATAGTCATGTAAGTTTTTGGATTCAACGGTTGAGCACGCTTTACCATTTCGCGCAAATTTTTATGCAACACGTCAAGCGTTTTAACTTCCGTCACTAAACTGACAGCGCGGTTAATATAGCCTTCAACAGAAGGTGTCGCCAAGTCGGGCAAGCCTATTGACTTTGTGATAGTTTTGCCGAATTTTGAACTGCGGCGTTGCGCGTAAAAGCTGACGACTGGAACGCCCATATAAAGCGCGTCAATCGTCGACGTGACGGCGGATAATGGGTAAACGTCCAATACAACGTCAAGGTGCAACATTTCCTGCATATAATTTGGCGACGGTGGACGGAATAAAACTTTGTCCATGTTGAAACCGATAGCTTTCATTCTGTCGTACAGCTGATTAATCGTCGAAATACTTTCAAATTCTTTCGCACGCATAAGGAAGACAGCTTTGGGAACGAGTTCAGAAATTTTCAGCCAAATTTTTAAAATGTCGTCGTTAATTTCGGAGTAATCGCAAATTGTACCGAAGACTGGATAATCACGTTTAGTACAAGGCGCATATTCAGGCGTAGGAACATCTTCACGTTGAGCGTAGGCAAAGTTGACTGGCATTCTTAAAAATTTTTCAGTGAAAAGTTTTGAATCAGCCTCTTCATTTTCAGGTGGGTTGAGTATATCGTCTGTAATGAAATAATCCATCGTCGTCAGTCCAGTTGTCGCGGGATAGCCTATGCCAGTAATTTGAATTGGCGCGGGTTTGTACGCGAAAACTGGTAAGCCGTTACCTTCTCCGTGTCCAACTGGGTCAATCAAAATGTCGATTTTATCATCGTGAATTTTTTTCGCAATTTCTTCGTACGTCATACCTTCGACGACTTCAAAGTTTTCAGCAAATTTTTGGTACAAGTTTTTGTACGGGTCATTGTTATCAATCAAGCTGTAGCAAGTCACTTCAAACTTTTCACGGTCATGGGCGGCAATCATACTGAATACGGTTGAGAAGTTCGGGTCTACTCTGAAATTTGGTGAAAGGTAGCCGATTTTAATTTTGTCACCTTCCGCGCGTTCATGATATTCAGTGTACGGTTTAACGTCGCTGAAAAGTTTTTGGTAGTTGAAGTTAGCCGCCGCAATTTTGTCTGACGGAATATCAAGCAACTGCAACGCTGTGAAAAGTCCGCTGAAAAGTTTAGCTTTTTCGTCCCTATCTTCGGAAAGTTGCGCCGCACGTTCAAAGTTTTCAGCTGATTCAGGCATTTTAGCATTCAACAATGCAATTTCGCCGCGCAGTTCATGGTAGCCGCATAAAAATTCGCGGGAATATTGACCGTCTGGCACTGAACGAATTGCTTCATAAGCGCCGACGTAATCTTTCAACTGCTTTTTACAAGCCGCGATTAAATAGAAAATTTCCGCTTTATGTTCCTCATCAGCTTGTGACGCTAACTGCAAATTGTACAACGCGCGTTTGACGTGAACTATATCTTTAATTTTATTCTTGTGAAAATCTGGCTCAAGTTCGAAATAATCCATCGCCTTGTAATAATAATCTTCAGCCATTTCAGGCGTAATTTCTGGCGCGTCCTGCGGGAAGTCTGGCAATTCTTCGCCATTCATCCACGCATTATAAATTTTCGTGTACGCCTCTTCAACTTCGCCCATATAAATTGCGTCATTCATAACCGCCGACGTTTCCATTTTACGGCGAATCGTTAAATGATAATCGCGTAACCGATCCCAATCGTTGGCAAGGTCAACAGCCTTTTGAATATATTCTTCTTCACTGAAGGCGCAAAGTTCACCTAAGCCGCAGTTTGTCAAAAGTGAATAGCCGAAACGTGAATTGTGACGTTCCTGCACCAGCGTTATGACAGGCAAGCCCATATAAAGCGCGTCGCAAGTCGTACCGCCGCCAGGATATGGGAAAGTATCCAATGCAATGTCAGCTTGTGAATATTTTATTAAATATCTTTGTTCGTCCGCTTCGTAAATTAATTTTTCGCGTGAAAGTCCAGCCGCTTCAATTCTAGCAATGGCGTGGTCTGTGCCGTACTTATCACGGAAAGCTTTACCCTTCAAATAAAGTTTAGAGTTAGGGACGGCGTTTACAATTTTAGCCCAAACTCTAAGTGCCTCATCAGTGACTTTCGTGAAGTTGTTAAAGCTGACGAATGTTACATAACCATTTTTCGTACAAGGCGCGGGATTAACAACTGTCGGTTCATCGTGCCACATGTAGCAGAAGTGACTGTGTTGGAGACGCAACATTTTTTCACTGAAAAATTTTTCATTCAAACCAACTGGGTCGGTGTACTTGTCAACCATGAAATAATCAATCGCCTTGACGCCAGTTGTATTAAACCAGCCAATGGCGCTAATGATGATTGGCGCGGGTTTATGGCAAACGACGTTCATAACGTTATTAGCGGTGTGTCCTGAAAGGTCGACAAGAATATCAATTTCATCATCTTTAATTTTCTGTGCGGCAACTTTTGGGTCATCGTACAAAATATTTCTGAAGTGGTCGACGCCCGCTTTAAATTGTTGCGCAACGTGGTCTTCTTTATTTTTAGCGTAAATGTAAACTTCAAAGCGGCTTTTATCGTAGCACCTGTAAAAAGCGTAGCTAAAGAATGCTACGACGTGGCGGCGAATATCTGGGGAAATGTAGCCGATACGAATTTTTTCATGGCGCGGATGCGTAGCGGGATCGTGAACCATTGGCTCAACGTAGTTATAAAGGTCGTTAAAGCCGCAAATTTCTTTGAACATTTGCTCACGGCTGACGTTGACGTTGTGCAAACTGAAAAGGAAGTTGCTGTAGTCTTCGCGTTTAATTTTTTCGACGTAACCACGCGCGGCAGGATCCATTGGAACATCTGTATTCATCTTCGCGCTAAGTTCATAATGTTTCAAAGAATTAGGCGCGTCACCAGCATAACGATATGCGTGACCTAAAATGTTGTGAATCATCATTCGCGTGAGCAAATCAATATTTGGATTTTCCAGCGCCATTTCCGAATACTTGATACAGCCGCCGTAATCTTGCTTTAAATCGCAGACACGTCCGCGCAGAAATAATCTGTACGCAGTCGGCGGAAAATGTTCCTCAAGGTACGTGACGGCTTTATCAGCTTCATCAGGTTTACTGTAGTCAACGTAAATTGACGCAACTTTTTCAGCGGGCATTGGATCATCTGGTTGAAGTTCATAAATTTTTTGGACAGTTTCAAGCGTTTTAGCCTCATCGTGTAAATCGCCGTGATAGTGGAATAAATCTTTCAACAGCGCGTCAATCTTTTTGCGTTTCTTGTCAACATCTTTTTTCTTCGGTTTAATTTTTCTCATATTAACCTCCGTGTAATTTTTTAGTTTTTAGGGTTTAGATTTTATCTTTTAGGATTTTTTACAAACTAAGTTGTTATTGTAACATAAAGCCGCAAATTGTGGTAGAAAAAAATTAACGCCCTCTTAAGTTGAGAGCGTGTAACTTGCAGGAAAATTTTTTAGCCTTATGCACGAGGTTTAGCGAAAATCATTCTGCCTGCAGAAGTTTGCAACGCGGAAGTGACTTCAACTGAAATTGTCCTGCTTAAATATCTATGTCCATTCTCAATTACAATCATTGTACCATCTTCAAGGTACGCTACGCCTTGACCAGGTTCCTTGCCGTCACGTACAACTTGAACTTTCATTGTTTCGCCAGGAATCACAACAGGCTTTACGGCGTTTGAAAGGTCATTTATGTTTAAAACCTCAACGCCGCGCAGTTGTGCAACTTTGTTAAGATTGTAATCGTTCGTGATAATTTTGCCATTAACTTTTTGTGCTAAACGTACAAGCTTAGAATCAACGCCGTGAATGTCTTCAAAGTCAATGTTCATCACTTCGACTTCTAAAGTTTCATCTTCACGAATCCTTTGCAGTACGTCAAGTCCACGCCGTCCACGTACACGCCGCAAGCTGTCCGACGAATCAGCTATATATTGCAATTCTTCCAAGACAAACACGGGAATAAGCAACTTTCCTTCAAGAAATCCTGTCTTGCAAATATCCGCAATTCGACCGTCAATTATAACGTTCGTATCGAGGAGTTTATAATTTTTATCTTCTGACCCCGTAGGAATTTTATTTTTCTTAACTTTAACTAAACTAACTTTGTGCGGAACATCTTCAGCGGGCGTTTCAATAGGATTTTCCGCGCTAACTACCTCAACTTGTACGTCTGAATTACTTTCGACAACTTCAGATTCAGTTTCATCCTTCTTCGCCTTACGGTCGCCGTCACGATTTTTTAACGCTTCCTTAAGACGTGCCATAAAGTCAACCGCATTTGCAAATTCCTTGCGTTTCTTGATAGTCAAACGTATTCCGAGATAACCAAAAACTATACTAAAAATAATTGGAATGTAATCACCGACGACAGGAATTCGTGAAAATGCGTTGCCCAATAAATTCGCAATTATAAGTCCCAATGCTAGACCAATAGTCCCAGCAATAACATCGTTAATCGGCACTTTGCTAAGTTGCTTTTCGACAAATGCAGTAAAGTTGCCCAATTTACGAATACAAAATGGTGACACGAACCAGCCCGCAATTCCGCCAAGTACCGCGCCTATTATTATGAAGATTAAACTTGCAAGCGTTAAGCGGAAAATGCCCGTGTCCATTTGAAAAAATTCTACAGCGATAAGCTCTGCCAGTAGCGGGCTTGCCCATTTGAGGAGCGCTCCGCCTGCTATAACCATCGTCAACGTTATGAAAAATTTCATCACTTTATCCACAATCTCACCTCCTTTCATAATTTTTGCAGTGTAACATAGTATTATGAAAAAAAAATGACGATACTGTTTAGCATTAAAAAACCTAAAAATTACGGCTCGAAAAATTTTTTCGATAATAAAAAAATCACGTTACCGCCAACCATCCTGGTAACAGGAGGGAGGTGAATAACGTGGACGATTTGTTCCTGTTTATATTAACAGTCGGAGCGAGTGTCGTTTCACACTTGATTAACAAGTTGATTGACATTATCTTCGACGATAATAACGAGCGGTAACGTATCGCTTGGCGCTTGAGTAGCGCACTCCCCCAAGAATCTTTCGTGGAGATGTCTTGGGGGATTTTTTTTGCGCCTGTGATAACGTAGACAATTTGTTCGTTACTAGTTTACTTTAACCAGCAATGAAATATTATCTTGACACTCCCCACGCCAGAAGGCGGGGGATTTATGAGCAATTAAGCAAGCTTAATTCTCAAAGGACTAGCCAATAGCTCCTAGCTTTCGCCTTCAGGCTACTTTTGTTTTACAAAAAGCCTCCAATATCTGCAGGTACAGCAAACTTCTTTTATACCCGTCATAGTTCACTAAGTGCTACGCTGCGGCAAGGGCGAGTGCTTGCTCCTAAACGGTTTCGTTTCAACCGTTGTTTTTAAAATCATTTTTTAGCGGAAGGCTAACCGCTGTTTCTATTTTAAACTATGTGATTCTAAAAATCAATGTTTGCGGCTTATATCCCCATAGCTAAAGCAAGGTGTTTTACGCCGCTTTTCGATAAAATCATAAAAATTTTTGGCACATAAAATTTAATCTTTCACGCCTAAAAATTCTTCTAAGATTTTCCGCTTAGAAATTTTTCCAGTAGATGTGCGCGGCAAATCCTGAACTTCATGAAATTCACGCGGGATTTTGTACAGCGCTAAATTTTTCTGCAGAAATTTTTTCAGCTCGCGAATATCCATAACCGCGCCGTCTTTCATGACGTAGAAACACGCGCCAGCTTGTCCGCGCAGTTTATCTTCAACGCCGACAACCGCCGCGTCTTTAATGCCGTCGAACTTGTAAATAATTTCTTCGACTTCACGCGGATAAATATTTTCCCCCATGCTGATAATCATATCTTTAACGCGGTTGACAATGTAAACGTAACCGTCCGCGTCAATTCGTACAATGTCGCCAGTATGAAGTCTGCCTTTATCGTCAATCGCTTCAGCCGTCGCCGCAGGATTTTTCCAGTAACCGACCATTACATTATCTCCACTTACTAAAAGTTCCCCAACTTCGCCAGCTGGTAAAATATTTCCGTGCGCGTCGATAACTTCCAAAACTTCATCGGGAATGACTTTACCTATTGAACCTTCGCGCTCTTCGCCTGGAACTGTCAATGTAACAATCGGTGACGCTTCAGAAAGTCCGTAACCTTCGGAAAGTTTTATATCAAATTTTTCTTCAAAGTCCTGCGCAACTTTCAAAGGCAACGTCGTCCCGCTACACATTGCAAGGCGTACAGTTTTCAAGTCGTCAATCGTCCCCAACGTCGTTATCAACCGATAAATTGACGGTACGGCGTACAAATCGGTTATGCCTTCCTCACGAATTAAATCAACTGTTTCACGGTGTTTGAAGGCTCGCAGTACGTAAATTTCCGCGCCGCAGTACAACGTATAAAGTACACAACACGTCCAACCGAAACAGTGATACATCGGCAGGACACATAAAACTTTATTTTCGCGTTGACATTTCATAACGTCAATTTGTTCAACGTTGCGAACAAGATTTTTATGGGAAAGTACAGCGCCTTTAGGATTTCCCGTCGTACCTGACGTGTAGATTATCGCGCAAGGCGTATTTGAATCAAAGTCGGCTGGAAGGTCAGGCGCGTCAACTTCGCTGTCAACGTCGGCAAAAGTTAAAATGTCATGCTGAATGATTTCGACGCCGTCTTCAAAATGTTCATCAAGTTCAAGCGGTGTGTACGTCAAAATATGTTTAATGCCAGCGTCACGCAGAATGAAAGCCGTTTCGCGGTGACTAAGCTGAAAATTTATCGGTACGCAAATTGCGCCAAGTGACGCCGCTGCTAAGTACGTGTAAATAAATTCGGCGCTGTTACGTGAAAAAAGCGCTACACGATCGCCTTGCCGTATTCCAAGCGCGTACATATGATTGCGAAATTTTTTTATGGACTGCGCGGCTTCAGCGTAAGTGATTCGCCGTCCATTGTCGACGATAGCAATATCATTCGCTCGCCCGCGCTTTATCAATTCGTGAACTAACAATTTTTTTACCCCTAAAATTTAGCCGCTAACAAAATTCTTTCGCACAAGTCAGGAAACTCAATTCCAGCCGCACGTGCCGCATCTGGTACAAGTGACGTTTCAGTCATACCTGGTACGGAATTTATTTCAATGACGTAAGGAACATTTTCAGCCGATAACATCATATCGACGCGCCCAATTCCCGAACATTTACAAACTTTAAAAGCCGCAACTGCCATAGCTTGAATTTTTTCAGTAAGTTCCACGCTCAATTCAGCGGGACAAATATGTTTCGACGCGCCTTTAGTGTACTTCGTGTCGTAGTCGTAGCGCCCAGTTGTCGTAGTAATTTCAATAACTGGTAAGGCTTGAATTGTACCGTTTTGAAGAATGGAAACCGTCAATTCGCGTCCGCTGATAAACTCTTCAATTAAAATTTCATCGCCAAATTTAAAAGCGTCTTCAACTGCGCGGCGAATGTCTGCAGACTTTTCGACAATGTAAACGCCAATGCTTGAACCTTGCGAAGGCGCTTTAATCACGACGGGCAAGCCAAATTCTTTTTCAATCTGCGCGGAAATTGCTGGCAATGGATAGTTTGTAACTTGCAGGAAATTTTTCTGCCCAATAACTTCCCAATCACCATTTTTTTCATAAACGGCAAACTTAGGCGTCGTAATGCCAGCTGAAATTAAAAGGCGCTTAGTTGCAACTTTGTCCATTGTCAACGCGGCGGCTAAAGTGCTAGAGCCA
>CAMJAZ010000054.1 GCA_946403735.1 uncultured Selenomonadales bacterium | reverse complement strand
AAACAGAGCTTGTGTACTTAGTTCGTCAAGGCGATCAACTTCCTGCTAAAGGCAAAATTACTCTTCACGCTGGACAAGAACTCAAAGCTGGTTCAAATTCTTCCCTCAACTTCAAACTTTGGGAGGGCGAAATTGAAGAGCCCGTCACGTTCAACCGTTTCATTGGCAATATAAAAGTTTTTGGCTACGAATTTGACTTTGGAAAAATTATTGAAGGCGCAGAAATTATCTGCAACTATTCCATTAACGACGCTGGCAGTATCAAAGTTGAAATTGAAATTCCGTCGATTGGCGAATCTTTTAACAACGATATAAATTATTATGTTGCTGACGACGGCAAACTTGATAGCGCTGAAATGCTTGAAAAGTTAAATCAAGACGGGCAGGAAGTCATTTACCGCATAAGAAAACTTGGTAGCGCTCTTGATGAAGGGGAAGACTATGAAAAACTTCGTCAAGCTAGCGAAGTCGTTAGCACCGTGATAACTGCTAATCATTCAGACTACGACAAGGAACAAATTTTGCATTTGAATGAAAACTTGCAGAACGTCAAAAAAACTTTGGACACCATCCGTAAAAATAATTTGGCATTGGTTCAAGCCTACGAAGTTAATCATATGATTGAATTTTTCAATGACACGGTCAAACAGTTTGCCTCGCCTGCTGATGTTAAAGACTACGAAAAACTTTTTGCTAAGGCAAGAAGTTTAATTGGTACTGATGAAAAAACTGCCTTTGAAGATGCTTTAGCGCAGATTCGCTACAAAAATTATGATGTGCTTGCTAAAGATGAAGAATTTCTCATCTATGACTTTGAACGCCTTACTAAAAATCCAAATGAATATCTCGACCGTGATTATTTTGAGCGCTTGAAACTTTTGGGCAACAAGGCAATAGCTGAAGAAAATTTCGACGCCTTACGCAAAATTTTAGATGTGCTTTACCGTCTGCATGACATTTCAAACAACGATGATTCTGCAGTCAATATCTTTAGGGTGTGATTCTCTTGCAACTTAAAGAAAATCCATTTTACATTCTCGACGTTTCAATTTACGACGATAAAAATACAATTCAGCAGGCGGCAGAGGATAAAACTTTTTTTGATGACGATGACAACGGCGAACAGTACGAACGGGCGGCAACTATGCTGACAAGTCCTAAAAAACGTATTGCCGCTGAAATGCGCTGGTTCATTGGTTGTTCCGCCGCGCAGGAAGAAGAAATTGTCGACCGTTTGAATAATCAAGCTTACTACGCAAAAAGATTTTTCTGTACGCTTGCTGAATTGAACTTCAACGTTTACGCGCTGGAATATCAAGACTTGGACGTTGAAACAATTATGTTGCTCGGCGCTTTGTATGAACGGCAAGATGTTGATGAAATTTTATCCTACGTCAATGAAGGTCGCGAACAATCGGACTTCCCGCCAGTACGTGATACTGCTGATATAAAGTCTGAACTGAAAGAAATTCGTGAAGAAATTCGACGCGCTTTTCAATTCAAGGTAAAAAAATTTAGCCGTGATAAATTTGTTCAACTTACTAACAACTTGGCAGACTTAATTTTGGCGGCGAAAAAGTGCCCTGCGGTTGTCGAAGATTTTTTTCACGAAAGTTTACGCTATCGGCATGGACGCGCGTATTGATGAACTGCTAGGAAAAGTTGCCGACGCCGCTAAAGAGTTGGAAGGAACGCCCAGTGACAATAATTTTAAAAAGCTTGAAGTGCCATTGCGTGAGTTAATCGCGATACTCAAGCCGCTTGACAAGGTAATTAATTTTGGCACGAACATAAAAGAAAATTACGCTGAAAAAGTTTTCTATCATCTGCGCGGGATTCTTTTTGATTGGTACAAGGAAAAAGATTTAGTTGATGAGCCGCTACGTTTGGCAAAAATTTTAGCTCAACATTTCAGCCACATTGAGGAGTTTAAAAATCGCGCTGACAAAGATGTTAAAGATTTGGAAGATATTCAGCAGGAACGCTCTACGGTACAAAAATTTATTGATCGTGGACAAATTGTCATTGAGCTGGCGGAAAATCTTAAAAATGATTATAGCGAACGCGCTTTAAGACGGCTAGAAAGCGAAATTCAATCTTACGCCGAATTTATAAAAGGCGCAGAAGATGAAGCAGCTTTAGCTGAAGATTTTTTCATTGCCATACGAAACGCCATTATTGATTTACACCAGGAAAAAAATTTAGTTGATGAGCCGCTACGTATTACAAAAGTTTTAGCGCAATGTTTCAGCCATATTAAAAAAGTTAAAGATAAAGCTGACGAAGATATTAAAATTTTGCAAGAGATACAGATAAATAATGCTAAACAAGTCTTTGATAGATTAAAAAAAAATAGCTTTAAAAGAATTGTTTCATTAGTCGATAAGCTGAAAAAAAATCAAAGTCGAAATGACATACAACGTTTGGAAAATGAATTGCGTACCTTCACCAGTTTAACTAAAAATGACGAAAAAGCGGCAGAAATTGTAGAACGTATTTTTTATGATGTGCGTAGCGTTGCCATTGATTTGTACAATGAAAAAAGTTTACTTGAAGATTCGCTACAAATTTTTAAAATGTTGGCAAACTATTTTAGCCACGTTAAAGAATTGCGCAACGTAGCTGACGAAGATATTAAAAAGCTTAACGAATTTCGGCACGAGCGCGAATTTGTCAACCTAATGGAAGAATTAAAGCAAATTGATGATGCTGTTCGCAGTCGATTTCGTCTTGAACGTGGCTTTGAAAATTACAATTTTAGAGTCTACAACGAATTTATACCGCAATATGAAAGTTCTGTTGCGTCAATGGCAAATACGATTAACACTACAAATTTTGACGCCGAAGAAAGAGTGTTAGGCAATAGATACGTGGCGGATATTTATAATCAAGTGGGGATGGGCTTGGCATACGCTAACCGTTTTGATTTGGCGCTAAAATATTTTGAAAAAGCTTTACCCTTTGCCGACAGATCTAACGATTTAGAATTTTTGTCGACAGTAAAGAATAATATAAATAACTCTAAAAAATATTTGTCACAAATTTCATCTTCCGTACAAAATAATTCTTCTCAAAGTTCCTATTCCGCGCAGAGTAATTCCAGCGGCTGTATGGTTTTCATCGTCGTAATTTTGACGGCGATATTGCTAAATATTTTTTGAATAAGTTCCAACGCAAGATTAAACGTAAACCTCCTTCAATAAAGTTTCCTTACGAAGTTCCGCGCAGGAACATTTTTTTTCGCCTTCAACGTTGCGAATTGTTTCAAGCAAAATTTTACCAAGTAATTCCGCGTCGTCGAAGAAAATATTTTTCATCAATTCGTGAGACCAATTGAAAAGCCCTTCGCCGTAGTTGACGACAAAAGATAAATTCGCGTAGCAAGCGCCAATTTCACGCGCTAAATAAACTTCAGGCGCTAAACTTTGTCCGACAATATCGGCGTGACCTTTCAGCATTGCAATTTCAGCTGGGCTTTCAAAATGCCTACCGTCCGTCACAGCGTAAATGCCGCGTTCAAAAATTCTGCCGTCGTAAAATTTTTTCGCCGCGTCGAGTAAATTTTTTCTAAGCGCAGGACATAACGCTTGCCGCATAATCAGCAAATATCGCCCGTCAAGCTGAACATCTTTTCGTACGGACAAATCAAGATAATCATCAGGGATAACTACGTCACGCGGATTTAACAGACGATTTACCGTACCGACGCCGCCTTCAGACAAAATATTTTTCACGCCAGCTTCACGAAACAGCCAGAAAATTTGCCGTGACGAATCTGCGCGGGTAACGCCACTTCGCCAACCGTGCATTTTACAGGTTAAAACTTTTCTGCCGTCAACTTCAAAAATTTTCATCGCGGGGCTTTTACCGTAAGGCGTCGTGAAAAATAAATTTTCCGCCAAAATTTTCACGTCATCAAATTTATTTGGAAAATTGCTTGAAAGTGTCCCAGAGCCGCCAATTATTGCGAAGTCTGCGCAGGGAATTTTTTGTTCGTCCATATTATCACCAACCATTGAAAAATTTTTATGCACAACGTAAAATAAAAAACTACTAACTACTGAATATTATAACAGGAGGAAAATTTTTTTGGAAAGTTTATTTGCCGCAGAAATTACGGTGCTAGGTATTGGCAACACGATTTTAAGCGACGAAGGTTTTGGCGTCCGAGTCGTTGAATTTCTGCAAAAAAATTATACGTTCCCAGACAATGTGCAACTGCTTGACGGCGGCACGCTTGGCGTTGAACTTATGCATTTTGTCGTTGGTACGTCGAAACTTTTAATAATTGATTCGATTGACGGCGGCTGTGAAGGCGGAGAAATTTTTCATCTTCGTGACGACGAAATTTTAAATCACTTCACGCAGAAAATTTCTGTTCACGAAGTCGGCATACAAGATATTTTAACGATGCTTGAAATTACGGGTAAAAAAATTCCCTGCGTCGAACTTTTAGGCGCTCAACCATTTAGCCTTGACGTAGGGACGAATTTAACGCCGCCAATGCAAAAACTTTTACCGATTTTCGCGGAAAAATCTTTAGAAATTTTGACGGCGTGGAATGTAAACTGGAGGAAAAATTTATGAGCGAATTAAAAAATTTGGGGAAGATTGTTGACTACGATTTTAACTACAACGCAGATTTTTTAGAGGCGATACCGAATAAAAATGTTGACAGAAATTATTTTGTACGATTGACCAGCGACGAATTTACCTGCGTTTGTCCAATCACGCACCAGCCAGATTTTGCGACGATTAAAATTAACTATATTCCCGATGAAAAACTTGTCGAAAGTAAAAGCTTGAAACTTTATTTGACGAGTTTTCGCAATCATGGAACTTTTCATGAAGACGCCGTAAACAGAATTGCTGATGACTTGATAAAATTATTAAAGCCGCGCTACCTTGAAGTCGAAGGGCTTTTCAGTGTACGCGGCGGAATTTCTATTGTGCCGTTCGTAAATTACGGACGCGGCGAATTTGAAGACTTAGCTAAAACGCGCTTAGCTAATAGAAATTAAATTAATTAGGAATGCGTAATGCGTAATGACAGCTAATAGCTACTGGATACAAGCTTATCAATAATAAATTCGCACCAGTTGTAAATGCCAATATCTTTTGTGGCAGACGTTTCAAAAATTTCAATTTGCGGATGAATGGTAATTAAATCTTCCCGCGCCTGTTCAAGATTAAAATTCGTGAAAGTAAGCAAGTCAATCTTATTCAGTACGCAGACGGCAGATTCTTTAAAAATTAGCGGGTACTTCAACGGTTTATCGTCGCCTTCAGTTATCGACAGCACAACGGCTTTCATATTTTCGCCAATGTCAAATTCAGCGGGACAAACTAAATTTCCAACGTTTTCAACGATAAGCAAATTTATTTTGTCGAGGTCAAGCGATTCAGCGGCGCGTTGAACCATTGCCGCATCAAGATGACAGCCGCCAGCAGTATTTATCTGTACGACGGGTACGCCTTGCTTTTCAATTCTTTCAGCGTCCCGCGCAGTGAAAAGATCGCCTTCAATGACGGCAACTTTAATTTCTTTCGTAAGACGCGCCAAAGTTTTTTCAAGTAACGTCGTCTTGCCGCTACCAGGTGAACCCATTAAATTCAGCACGAAAACTTTTTTATCGCGGAAAAATTTTCTATTATCTTCCGCGATTTTTTCATTTTCGCCCAAAATATTTTTCATCACTTTAACTTCCATTAAAATTTTCCTCCGAAATTATTTTTTCAATCTAAGCGTGAAGTAGGTTATTTCAGGCGGACAACCAAGTCTGAATGGAAACCAACTACCTAAGCCAGGATTAACATAACCGTAGCTGTCATCATTTACGACCATTCCGCGCGTGTACTTGAACATTGGCAAGAGCGCGTAACCGAAAATTCCGATTTGCCCGCCGTGAGTGTGTCCTGTCAAAGTCAGTGGAATATTTTTTTCAGCGCCATTATCAATAAATTCTGGATGATGTGCAAGTAAAACGCAGACTGAATCGTAGGGGACACCTTCAAGAGCCTTCGTGACAAATTCGCGTTTCGTTTCAAAAAAATTGTTATCAATTTCACCGCGTCCACCGCTACTCATAATTGGCGAAGATTTTGGATAGTCGACGCCTAAAATATACAAATTACCTACAACTTTTTCCGAGCGATTAACCAGCCAATGAATATCTGTCCGCCGCAATTCCGCTTCAATCGCCGAAATGCCGCGATAATGTTCGTGGTTACCGTGACAATAATAAATGCCGTACTTGAATTTATCCGTGAAACTGTCAACAAGTTTAATCGCATCAGGATTCATTCTGACGTTGTCAAAAATATCGCCAGTTATCGCCAGCAAGTCAGGCTTTTCGTCAACAATTTGATTCAGCACGAGTTCAAGCCGTTCCAGCGAAAAGTACGGACCAATATGAACGTCGCTAATCTGCGCGATTGTAAAGCCTTCAAGTTCAGGCGGCAATTTTTTTACAGGAATATCAAAATATCTGTTGACAGTACCAAGCCTTTCAATTCTGTTGCCGTAAAGTGAAATAGCAAGTGACATTAGCGGGTAGACTAAGCCGTAAGCTAAAACTCTTCGACGTTCGGGATTGTAAGGCGTTGGCTTATGAAATTTTCTGTAGACGGTACGAACAATCAGCGCTACGACGACGGCAATTCCGCAAATAAACTGCGTCATTAAAAATACCGTCGAAAAACTGCCGAATGCGTCGACGATTGAGTTGGGAATTTCTGCGCGAATTGCAAAGCCGCCAATCATCAGCACGATTATTGATAAGTCGATGAGCGTTAAGATTTTGTACAGCCGCCGTTTAATTGGACTGTCTAATAAAAAACTGACGCTGATTAAAGCCAACGCGATAATCAACGCCAAAATTCCGAATACGTATACTAAAAACATTTTTATCCCAGCTTTCAGCTTGCAGGTTACAGCTTTTAAGTTTTAACTTTCAACTGCAACTTTGTAGCCTTAACAACATTTTTCATAAGCATTGCAACGGTTAAAAGACCGACGCCGCCAGGAACAGGAGTTATCGCGCTTGCCACCTCAACTGCCGCGTCAAAGTCAACGTCGCCAACTAATTTTTTCGGCTCAATTCGATTTATACCAACGTCGACGACAACTGCGCCTTGACGAATCATATCAGCCGTTACGAATTTAGGCTTGCCCATTGCCGCCACTAAAATTTCAGCTTCGCGTGTCACGTCCGCTAAATTTTTTGTATGCGAATGGCAAACAGTAACCGTAGCGTGACGCGCCATTAAAAGGTGGAGCATTGGTTTACCGACAATGTTACTGCGACCGATGATAACTGCGCGTTTGCCGTCAATATCAGCTAAGTCAAGCATTTCAAGACAACCTGCAGGCGTACACGGTACAAGCGCTGGACTGCCAGTGACAAGTTTTCCGACGTTTACAGGGTGGAAACCGTCAACGTCTTTAAGCGGGTCAATGCGATTTAAAATTTCTTCGGAATGCGCTTTAATCGCGTCAGGCAGGGGCAGTTGGACTAAAATTCCGTGAATGTCATCCGCCGCGTTGAGTTCGTCAATTTTGGAAAGTAAATCTTCCTTAGTCGACGTTGCAGGCATTGCGATAACTTCAGATTTTATACCGAGTTCCTCACAAGTTTTATGTTTGTTGCGAACGTAGACTTGCGACGCAGGATTTTCACCGACGATTATGACGGCAAGACCAGGCGTCACGCCAAAGTTATTTTTTAAATCGTCAACTTCAAGCCGCGCAGATTCTTTAATTTTGGCGGCAAATTCTTTTCCATATAAAATTTTTGCACTCATCAAACTACTCCTATTTTTATGATTATTGATAAAGTTAAAACAGGTGGGGCGCGCAAGGACAATTCTTTTGCGCCAAAAGAAACGTAGTTTATCAAAAACTTAAAATCTTTACCAATATAAATTCAATCTACATTCTTAATTCTTTTTAGCTAGTAGCTAGGGCGTGTTGAATAATATAAAAAATGGTAAAATAGCGTAGAGGTGTAA
>CAMJAZ010000053.1 GCA_946403735.1 uncultured Selenomonadales bacterium | reverse complement strand
TCAGGAAATACCGAACGGCAAATTACGTTCTTTATGGACATGCAAGCAACGATACTTTGTTGTACGCCTGGCTACGCCGCGTATTTGGGCGAATCAATGCACGAAATGGGCTACACGGCTGAAACTATTCCGTTGAAGGCTGGAATTTTCGGTGCAGAGGCATGGTCTGAAGAAATGCGCCGCGATATTGAAAAAACTTTAGGCATTAAAGCTTACGATATTTACGGCTTGACGGAAATTTCTGGACCTGGCGTCTCCTGCGAATGCTCCGAACAAAATGGAATGCACATTCAAGAAGATCATTTCTATCCTGAAATTATCAATCCTGAAACAGGTGAAGTCTTGCCCGAAGGTCAACTCGGCGAATTAGTTTTCACTTGCCTTGATAAAAAAGCCTTCCCGCTCCTTCGCTACCGTACCCGCGATATTTGTAGCTTGAAACGTGAAAAATGTTCTTGCGGACGTACTACGATTAAAATGACGCGGCTGAAAGGTCGTACTGATGATATGTTAATCATTCGCGGCGTCAACGTCTTCCCAAGTCAAATTGAAACTGTCCTGCTTAAAAACGGTTACGCGGCGAATTATCAAATTATCGTTGATCGCGTCAATCATACTGATACTTTCGACATCAACGTTGAAATGACGCCTGATATGTTTACTGATAACGTCGGCGAAGTTCAAGGCAGAAAGAAAATTTTGGAAGACGGTTTACGTTCAATGCTCGGCATTAAAGCGAAAGTTAATCTTGTTGCGCCGAAGTCAATCACGCGCAGTGAAGGTAAAGCTGTTCGCGTCATTGACAAGAGAAAAATTTAGTAGAGGAGGTAAAATTTATGAGCGTCAATCAAGTTTCCGTGTTTCTTGAAAATAAAACTGGAACGCTTAACCATATGACTGAAGTTTTGGCAAACGGCGGAATAAATATTCGTGCAATGTCGCTTGCTGATACAAAAGACTTTGGCATTGCGCGGCTTATCGTTAATGACGTTTACGAAGCAACAAACGTTTTGAAGGACGCAAATTTTGTAGCGACTTTCACGCCAGTTTTAGTTTACACCGTTTCCGATGAGACGGGCGGGCTTAACGAACTGCTGAAAACTTTCACCGAATCAGACGTGAATATTGAGTATATGTACGCATTTGCTGGCAAGACGCAAGCTTATATGATTTTCCGCGTGAGTGATACGAAGTCGGCTGAAAAAACTTTAGCGGCTAAAGGTATGAAGTCCCTTTCGCAGGAAGAAATTGCAGAAGTTTAGATTTCTTTAAATACTACGTGTTTTTCTACCATAAGTTTAAAATAATTTTTTTAGTGATGATTTAAAATAAAAATCCCTCCTAAGTGGAGGGTAATTTTTTAAGACGGTGAAATTACAAAATTGTCTAAAAAAATATTGACGTTTCGGCGTATAAAAAATTTAAAAATTAAATTTCATAAAGTTAGGTGAAAAAATTTGACTCCGTTGCTTAAAATTGAAAATCTTCATCAACATTTTAAAATTTCGCGAAATTTTACCGTTAAGGCTGTCAATGGCGTTTCATTTGAAATTTTTCCTGGCGAAACTTATGGACTTGTCGGAGAATCTGGTAGCGGAAAAACTACAATCGGTCGCAGTATTATTCGGCTTTACAATCCAACGGACGGAAAAATTATTTTTGACGGAAAAAATATTTCTGGCAAACTTGACGACGAAACTAATAAATTTTTGCGAAAAAATATGCAAATGATTTTTCAAGACCCGATGTCAAGTTTAAATCCGCGAAAAAAAGTTGGTGACATTATCGGCGAAGGACTCGATATTCACAAACTTTATAAAAATTCTGCTGAAAAAAATAAAATTATCGCTGAAATTTTAAAGAAAGTTGGACTTTCGCCCGCGCACGCTGAACGTTATCCGAATCAATTTTCTGGCGGACAACGTCAACGCGTTGGAATTGCTCGTGCACTCGTTATGCAACCAAAATTGATTATTGCGGACGAATGTATTTCCGCGCTTGATGTGTCGATTCAAGCTCAAGTTGTCAATCTTATGAAAGATATTCAAGACGCTACAAATTGCGCGTACTTATTCATTGCGCATGATTTAAGTATGGTTAAGTATATTTCTGATAGAATTGGCGTTTTGCATTTAGGTTATCTCGTTGAAACTGGTACGACGCAAGAAATTTTTACAAATCCAATTCATCCGTACACGAAAAGTTTATTGTCGGCAGTTCCAATTCCCAATCCGCGAATTGAAAAAAAAAGAAACATTTTGACCTACGACAAGAAAAGTAATTATGCGGAAGGCAAAATGCGAAATATCGGCGGCAGTCATTTTGTCTTAGCGACTGACGAAGAATTTCAAATTTGGACGTAAATTTTTTTGAAGGTGGGCGCAATGGATTTTCAACAAATTCGTGAAGAAACTGCGCGGAGAATTTTTGAACTTTATCCGCCTGACAATCAAGGACGCGGCTTTATCTGTCCACTTTGCGGCAATGGCACAGGCGATAGCGGCGACGGCGTGACTTTTATTAAAGATAGCTATCGCGTTCACTGTTTTAAATGCGGCTTTAGCGGCGATATAATTTCTTTGAAGGCACGCGAAAATAATTGCTCGTACAAAGACGCGGCGCGTGTACTTGCCGTAATTTTAAATATTGGTAATGATTACGATAAAAAGTACGTCGATAAAAAACTTTTGACTGCAGGAAAATTTAATCTCCGCGCAGATTCGCAAAATGCAACTTTGCCGCAAATTTTTTCGCCACATATCATTGAAGAGCCAAAAATTGATTATGAGCAATTTATTTTGGACGCGGAAAAAAATTTAAAGTTGACGGATTATCATTTAAAGCGCGGACTTTCATGGGAGACGGCGCATAAATTTTGCTTAGGCTTTGTGGAAAATTGGCGTCATCCCAAAATTCAAAATGCGCCAGAAAGTTCACGTTTAATAATTCCGATTAACAATTATGGATATTTGGCGCGTGACGTTAGACAAAATTTGAGCGAAAAGCAAAAAAAATATTCCAAACAAAAAGTTGGTTCGTCAAATTTATTTAACGTTGACGCTTTGAGTTCGGAAATAGTTTTTATAGTTGAAGGCGAATTCGACGCTATGAGTTTTTATGAAATTGGATTTAACGCCGTCGCATTGGGAAGTATTTCAAATTATAAAAAACTGATTGATATTTTTTTTGGCAGAAATAATTTTCCAGCGATAATAATTTTGGCGCTTGATAATGACAAAGGCGGCAGGTCGACGACGCGAACTTTAAAACAAATTTTTGATAATCTTGGCTTTTACAATTTCATTGCCCGCGATATTTACGGCGCATTTAAAGACGCTAACGACGCGCTTGTTGATAATCGTGAAAAATTTTCTGACGCCGTACAAAAAAATTTTGATACTGCGCGGGAAAATTTTTTAAGATATTTTAGATAAACATTTTTAAGCGGAGGATTTTTTATGGAGAACCCACGAATAATAATTTGGTTTGTATCGACTGACGGACGTTTTATCGGAAATGCCGTAAACATTTTAACGCGGCAATTTAGCGGCGTTGACATTATCGGCGTTACGGCAGGTCAAAAAATTTCCGTCAACAATTTACCTTTTATCCCGTTAAATGAAATTTCCATGAACGGGGGGGGGTACGACGTTTTACTTGTTGCTGGCGCAAAAAATATCGGTATGGCGGAAGTCACAAAATTTGCCAAATCAATTAAACTTGACGCTGATAAACTTTTAGGCGACTGGATTGTCTGCATACCTGGCTTTACGCTTGAAAAGTATCGCCAACTTCAACGCTCCCAACTTTCTATTTTTTCAAGAAATTGTTTTGGCGGTTTAATCAGCAACACATTGGGCTTACCTTTTAGGTCGCCATTTGTCAATTTATTTTTAGGTGGCGACGATTTTATAAAATTTCTAAAATATCCACGTATCTACATTGAAGAAACACCCAAATTTGAAAAATTATATGGTACTTCTAATGAAGCTCCTAACGGCTACCCCGTTTTTTCATTGGGAAACGTTTTATTGTACATGATGCACTATCCCAATGCTGACGAAGCGTTAAATAAATGGAATGAACGCAAACAAAGAATTAATTGGTACAATATCATGGTAATAATGGAAATTGAAAATGAAGAACTATTAGAAAAGTTTAACGCTCTTCCTTACGGGAAAAAAGTTTGCTTTGTTAGATTTAAATCCGAATTGGAATCAGCATTTTATATTAATAAAAATGTTGTTGATAAATTTTTCAACAGAACTGTAGATGATTGGGAAGTTTGGGGCAAATTTGCGCAAGGACAAATTTTTCTATACGACGTGTTCGATATGCTGTTGTATGGTAAGAAAACGCCGCTGATTGATATGGATTAATCAATTCCCAATGACTTCCAAATAAAATTGATACGGTCGACAACTTCAGGCGTCATAGAAATTTCGTCGGGCCAATCGCGAAGGTGTCCCTCTTCCTTCCAAGTTTTAGTAGCGTCAATGCCCAACTTAGCGCCCCACTTCGCCATAGGTGACGAATGGTCGAGTACGTCAAGTGGACCGTGAACAATTTCTAAATCGTGGTCGGCGTCAATGTTGTTGAAAACGCGCCATGCAACTTCGCTTAAATCCTGTACATTTACGTGAGCGTCAACAACGACAATCATTTTAACATTCATCATCTGCCCCATGCCCCATAAAGCGTGCATAACTTTTCGCGCTTGCATGGGGTAACTTTTTTTTATGGAAACGATTATGCAATCGTGAAAGACGCCTTCAAGCGGCATATTTATATCGACAATTTCAGGAATAATTTGTTGAAGGAGCGGCAGAAAAATTCTTTCCGTCGCTTTCGCCATATAACAATCTTCCATTGGCGGCTTACCGACGATTGTTGCCGCGTAAATCGGATTTTTTCTGTGCGTTATACAAGTCACGTGAAAGACAGGATAATCATCAGCCAGCGAATAATAACCAGTGTGGTCGCCAAAAGGTCCTTCGCGTCTAAGTTCGTCAGTTAAAACGTAGCCTTCTAAAATAAATTCTGCCGTCGCTGGGACTTCCAAGTTAACAGTTTTGCACTTCGTCAGTTCAACAGATTTGTGACGCAAAAATCCTGCGAAGACCATTTCGTCAACATCGCGGGGAAGTGGTGCAGTTGCGGCGTAAGTTACGGCGGGATCTGTACCGATAGCTACGGCAACTTCAATTTTATTTTGTCCGTCAGCCTGCGCGTCACGGAAATTTTCAGCGCCATTTTTATGAATGTGCCAATGCATACCAGTTGTAGTCGAATCAAATTTTTGCAGACGGTACATACCGACGTTGCGTTTACCTGTACGTGGATTTTTTGTAAAGACTAAAGGTAACGTTACGAATGCGCCGCCGTCTTGAGGCCAGCACTTGAGAATTGGAATTTTATCAAGGTTAGGATTTTCTACAACAACTTCTTGACACGGAGCATTTTTTACATACTTAGGAAAGTTTATAACCTTACTACCAGTCGAAATTATTGAAACGATACTCATTCGATTTTTCAGCGAAATGTAAGGAAGTTTCAAAAGTTCGCGTATGTCATTAGCCGCATCATCAAGTTTATTAACTCCGAGTGCAAGCGCCATTCGTTCGTAGCTACCAAACATATTTGTCACGACGGGAATATCATAGCCGCGCACATTTTCAAAGAGTAAGGCGACGTTTCGACTGTCACGAAATTTTGAAACGCGGTCTGTAATTTCAGTAATTTCCAATTCTGCGTCGACTGGAACTTTTATTCGTTTAAGCAAATTTCTTTTTTCAAGTTCCGCAAGAAATTCACGTAAATCTTTAAATGCCAATTTTCTACCTCACTTTAAAAAATTTTGCTTAAAATTTGCACGGACAAAATTTAATCAGCTATCCTCATGCTTATGTAGTCAACGTGATTTGTACGGGTATCGACGGCGAAACGTAAAAGACCGTTTTTACCTTCAAGCGATTTGAAAGGATATTCGTACAATGTCATACCTTCAAGCGCTGTATTTTGAGAATTTGTGCCGTAAGCCTTGACAACTTCATCGTAGGTTGAGCCAGCGTGAATGCCGCGCAGTGTTTTAAATCGTGGGTCACTGCTGACGAATGCGTCGACTTTACCTTTGACGACAGCAAAATAAAAATCGTCGGTGTAGACGTAGCGAATATTTGTTTGAAGGTCTTTAATTTCTTTAGGTTTGCCGAAAATTTTTTCAGCGGCGGCAAGTGGCATATCTAAATCCATACCGTTTAAACTTAAATCAGTTTTGCCGTCACGAAAATTTTTTTCAGCGGCTGTACTTAATGACGGCGCAGGTTGTGAAGATTGCGGCGGCGTAGGCTGTGAATTTTGTTGAGATGAAGACGGTTTATTTTGTGGCGGAGTAGAAGTTTGAGTTTGTACAGGCTGACTTTGTGGCGATTCAGTTTGCGGAACAACTTTTTCAGGTTCAGTAGTAGCTACGGCAGGCGCTGGCGCATTTTCTGGTGTGCCGGATTGTCTGCCAATTAAAAATCCTACCGTCAAAACTAGTACGACGATTATTCCTATTAAAAAATTTTTACTGCCAATGAATGAAGTTTGCGTCGTTGAAGGCGATGAAGTTTGTGGAGGTTGCGGCGGTACATTTTGTTGAGGTTGAACAGGCGGCGGCAATGTTTGTACTTGTGGACTATGCGAAGGCGGCGAAGTTGAAGGCGGTACGTCAAAAGTTTGTGATTCGTCGACGGTTGAAATTTCAGCTGGCGGAGTTGAAGTTTCTTCAAAGTTTGTCGCGTTAATAAAAGTTTGTATGATAAAATCGACGCGGGTTTTGCCAATCCCTGACGGTTCTAAAATTTTTTCAACTTCGTTTCTGAAAGCGTCTTCATCATTGCTATGGACTAAAAAAATTTCGCCGACGTTCAATTCAATGGCGCGTTTAATCAATTCAAAATCCCTGCGCATATTGGCGGGAACTTTTTTTTCAAGCGCGGCGATTAAATCTTCGCGTCGACCAAGTAGCGATTTATCGTTCTGTATAACTTCACGCAATATTTTTTCCAAAGTTTTTTACTACGCCTCCTAAAATTTTTATTTTTGCTCACTTTCCAACTGTTCAATCACGCCGTTAAGAATTTCGCTGAATTTTGCCGCGCCGTATACGTTCATATGATCTGTGTCACGAAAATATTTGTCAGGAAAATTCAACTTCCAGCCGTCAAAGAAAACTGCGGTAGGATGCTTTCTTTGAGCTTCGTTGACGAGATAATAAAATTCATTTAACTTTTGTTTGTTGAAATACTTAATATAACCTTGTGTCATTGTCGGCAAAAAAATTATCGGACGTGCATTATTTTTTTCGCAAAGTGTCAAGTAGTCATCTAAAATTTTAGTGTATTCTTTGACAGTTTCTGGGTACGCACGATTACTCCACGTGTCTATTCTATCTCTAGCAACAAATTGATTTTTCCAACTCATTATACTTGTACTTTTCTCAAAATAAACATTATTCAAATCCAAATGATCTGTCGGTAATTGAAAATTTAAATATCCTTTATTAAAAAGATTTTCAAATTTATCCAAAGGCAACCAAAAGTTATGCAAATCTTTAAATGCCTTATAATTTTGAAAAAGTGGGAATCCTGCCATTGCTTTTGAAACATCCCAATGAAATGAATATGGAGCAAGTCCAATTAACGCATATTTAAGAGGGGAACTTTCCACCCCCCCCCGTGTGAGTGAAGACGAACTTGGCAGTTTGATAATCATAGTACAGATCATTTCCAGAACGTCCGAAATTAAAAAGCTTGAGTTTAAATTGTTGAATATCCAGTCCCATTCCAATGTAACAAATTCCTGTGGCAAACATCTCAAATTCTGTTGCATGTTTACGATAATATTGTAAGGTTTTTTCTTTTAAAAAGCCATTACACGTACCATTATTATCAAGGCAAATATTTATATATTTATTGTTAGGTAATTTATGTTGTATAAATTTTTCGTGTACATCCCAAGCATTTCGTCCGTCAGAAATACAAAGAACACTATCA
>CAMJAZ010000052.1 GCA_946403735.1 uncultured Selenomonadales bacterium | reverse complement strand
GGTGTCGTGCCGTCGTAAACGTAATATTTAGCGTTGGCAACTTCGCTAATATCGCTAACGCCTTGTAAAGTTATGCTTAACAAAGGATCAACAGTTTTTGTTATAACGTCGTCACTATAATAACTGCTATTAATTGAAGAGTTGTCACGAATTACAACATTTCCATTTTCAACAGTTTGAGTCAAAACTCTGCGATAGTTACCAGTATAAGAATAATATTCTTGTAGTCTAAGTACATCGTCATTTGAAAAGTCAGTCATAACCGCTTCGAAAATATCACCACAAGGTACAACTTGGAGGGTATCCTTACCTGTGCCGCCAGTAATTGTTACTTTAAAATCTTTTGAAGAACCACTGATATATTGTGGAATAGAAAACAAATCATTACCCGTACCACCGTCAACAAAAATCTGTCCTCTTTCAATGCTAATCGTATCGTTGCCAGCGTCGCCGAAAACACTTGCGCCGCGCGACATGACTTTGATTGAATCGTTGCCAGCGCCCGCGTTAATCAAATTTGTTTCGTCGCCTTCAAGCCAAATGCCATAGTCGTGTCTGCCGCCGTTTACAGAAATAATATCTGCGCCGCCAAGTGCGTCAACTGTCGAGTGGTTGCCATAAACTGTAATGCTGTCATTGCCTTCAGTGCCTTCAACCAGAGCGCTGGGAATACTGGAATAAATTTCATTGTAAGTCGCCATAAAAAATCCCCTTCCTTAAAAAACTTACACAGCCTAACAATAATTTAAAATTTAATGAAAATTTTTATAGTATTTTATATTTGCGAATAAAGCTTGTCAAGACGATTGTATCTAAATAACATTAAAGTTTTATTAAAAAAGCTATACATTATCCATTAAATTTTTTCTAACGTCGCCGATTAAGTACAACGACCCCGCCGCAATTTTTAAGCTGTCAGCGTGCAGGAATTTTTCTAAAGCATCATTCAAATTTTCTACGCCAATATTTTTTATGCCGTATGAAGTCAACGTTTCACAAAGTGTTTCAACTTTAGCGGCGCGTTTAGAATTTGGTGGCGTGACGATTACAAAATCATCTGCGCGGAATAAAATTCTAACCATTTCGTCAAAATTTTTATCGGCAAGTGCTCCAAAAATAAAAGTACGTTTGCCCGTCGGAAAATATTTGTCCAAACTTTCACGAAGTGCCATTGCACCGTTGGGATTATGCGCACCGTCAATTAAAACTTTGCCGAACTTTGTATCAACCATTTCAAAACGTCCTGCCCAATGCACGCGCTCAAGTCCAGCTAAAATTTTATCGTCAGCAATGCCCAAAACTTTCGCCGCTTGAATCGCAACTGCCGCGTTGAACTTTTGGTATTCGCCGCGCAGATTTATTTTCACGTCAGCAGGCGCAGTCACTTCGTACAGTGGCGCGTTATTTTTTTTCGCAATGTCACGAATAATTTCAAGCGGTTTACCAGTCGCACCCGTCACAACTGGCACATTCGGCTTGATAATTCCCGACTTATTCCGCGCAATATTTTCCAAGTCGCCCAAAACATTTTCATGGTCAAGCGCAATGTTTGTAATGACAGAAATTTTTGGCGTGATGACGTTGGTTGAATCAAGCGTCCCGCCCAGTCCAACTTCAATAACGGCAATGTCAACTTGACGGCGCTTGAAATAGTCGAAGGCGGCGGCAGTCAACGTTTCAAAATGCGTAGCGTCGACATTGCAATTTTTCACGCGTTCAATCTGCGCGGCAAAATCTTCTTCGCTAATATTTTCGCCGTTGACAGAAATTCTTTCACAGTAACTTTCCAAATGCGGGGAGGTGAATAAACCGACGTTGCGCCCGTCCTGCCGTAAAATTTCATTAAGCATTGCGCAGACTGAACCTTTACCGTTCGTGCCAGCAACGTGAATTGTTTCGTAAAAATTTTGCGGCTCTTGCAATTTCGCCATTAAATTTTTAGTACGTTGAAGCCCTTCTTTAATGCCGAAAATTGCCAACCAGTCAAGATATTTCAATGATTCTTCGTAAGTCATATTGTAATTTTCTCTTCAGCTTAAAGATTTTTCGCTACATTTTAATAAAGTCGCGTGGAATCTTCCTAAACTCAATTTTGTATTTCAACATAAATTCGGCGTCCAACGCGCAACTTTCAGCGTAAATAATGTACGAATCTGCGCGGGTACGAATTTTCGCTAAAAAATTTCTGTCTAAAATTCCTTCGTGATAGTAATACGCCGTGCCTTCGTCGACGCCCATAAATTCTTCACAATCGCCGCTAGGTTTAACGTAAGCTATCCGCGTGTCAATCGTCCATACATATTCACGAATTTTTTCAACGTCAAGATTTTCATTCAATTCATCATCTACAAAAAGCGGTTCGCCGACTTCATAAAAATCAAAACTGCCGCCAATTCGCCGTACACGTTCAGCCGTAATATTTTCTGCGTAATTTTCCATTTCAATTAAAATAAATTTACGTTCGCCGCCGTCCGCCTTATTCAAATTTATCACTGCGTGCGCTGTCGTACCACTACCCGCAAATGCGTCAAGCACGATTGAATTTTTATCTGTCGCAAGTTGCAAAATATATTTGATTAGCAAAGTTGGTTTAGGTGTACGAAACAAATCTGATGTTTGATATTCTGGAAAGATTTCTTTCAATTCGTTCTTTGCTTTTCGCGTAGAACCAGTTTTATCTAAATCAATCCATAATGACGAAGGCGGCAACCCTTTCATATCAGCTAAATATGTTCGTCGTCTTATCGATTTTCCATCCGCAGTAAAAAAAATTTCGCCACTTTGCAATTTTTCTTTTAAAGTCTCTTGTGACCAACGCCAACCATTTGCTGGAGGTTTAATTTTAAATCCAGTGGGTGATTCAATTTCATATCGTAAATTTGAACGCGGATTAGGTGAATTTAAAGGATTACCGTCGAAATAAGGACCTCGCGGGTCATTAGTTGGATTTTTAAAATGTGATTGTTTATTTACATCTACAAGTTTATTCGGTTGCCAATTTACATTTTTGGAATATATAAGCGTGGAATTATGGTCGACAGAAAATTTTTTTGAGTCATTATTACTATTGTCACTAGTTCGCCAAATTACATTAGATACAAAATTTTGACTTCCAAAAATTTCGTCGCAGATAAATTTCAAGCTAGCAACTTCGTTGTCATCAATGGAAATAAAAATAGCGCCGTCATCAGCAAGCAAGCGTTTCAAAAGTTTTAAGCGCGGGTACATCATACAAAGCCATTTATCGTGGCGGCTGAAATCTTCACCTTCGCGCCCTACGACTTGCCCTAGCCATTTTTTAAAGCGCGGGTCGTTGACGTTGTCGTTGTAAATCCAGCCTTCATTGCCTGTATTATATGGTGGGTCAATGTAAATGCATTTAACGCGGCTTTCATAGACAGGCAATAAAGATTTAAGCGCCAAAAGATTATCGCCGTGTATTATTTTGTTTTCTGTATCGCCGCCGAAATTGTACGAATGATTAAGTACGTGGACAGGTACGGCTGAATCATAGTTGACGATTTTATCTTTACCCGCCCAATTAAGCGTTGGCAAAACTTTCACTTCCATTCATTACGCATTAAGCATTCCTAATTACGCATTAAAATTTTATTGAAGGCGTTGAAATTCCCAACTTCACGCGGTGTAAAGTAAATGGCGAAAATAATTTTTTTGAAGTAGCCGTCGAAGTCGGGCAGAATATTTTTGTAAGCCTGTGCGACGACGTTGGGATTATTTTGAAAAGCGCCGCAACCAAAAGCGCCCGTGATAAAAATTTCTACGCCGTGATGAGCAAGCACCGTTAGCATATGGCGTCCGCGTTGTTCGTGAATTTTTAAAAGTTCGTCATTAGACAAATTTGTATAGTAAAGATTCGGCGCGGCACAAGTCATAACGTCAACCGCAACAAAATTTTCTTGCGGAAGTCTTTGCGGCAAATCAATATCATTTTTGCAAATAAAAATATTCGGCGTAAAAATACAAGCGTCAGTGTAAATAGAATCTTTACGGCGACGGTGGAAGTTATAGTAGCGTTGCCAGTTTTCATCGGTATCCAAAACAGCGTACAGCGTCGAACAACGGCAAAGCGCCTCTTCCTGCGCCCTGCTACCGTGAATGACGCCGCCGCCAGGATTAGTAGCCGATGCAAAGTTGTGGACAGCAATTCTAGCGTCAGGATTTTTCCCGCGCAGATTTATCGCCGTTTCAAAAGTTCTGCCTTGTACGACGGAAATATCTGTAGCGTCAAAATTTTTTTCTGGCAACGGTGGATAAGTTGTAGCGTCATAAAATTTTGTACCGTCAATCGACGCTTGAATAGAATTTTTTAGCGTCGTGTCATTTTCGTAGAAATTTTGCGTATCTTGAAAAATTTTCGCTAGATCATCTTTGCTAATGTGAGCCATAAAAATTTCCTTTCAAATTTTTTTAGTGTATCTTTAAAATATCTTCCTCGCTCCAATCGCTAAGTTCAGCAATCGTTTCAATCGGCAAATTTTTTTCTAACATTTTTTTAATCATTTCAAGCTTGCCTTCAAGTCTACCTTCAATTTGCCCTTCACGTCTACCTTCACGTCTGCCTTCAATTTGCCCTTCTTCACGCGCTAAACTAAGCGCCAATTCTTCGTCGTATTCAGTGCTAATCATTTCCATCAACTCCCATTCGTGAACTTTCAAGAAATCGTTCATCCAAGTACGATTAGTCATACAAAATTTATACGCTTCATAAAACGCTGACTTAACGTCCATTCCAACCTTCAAATTATTTTTAACGCGCTCTACCATAACGCAATAATCATCCAGCGGTAAAGATTTTTTCATCAATTCGCGATTATTCGGACTGTTAATATTAAAAAATTTTGCTCGTAATTGGAGATAACTTTCCTCATTTAACGATTCATCGTTTACTAAATCCATTATTTCAGATTCAGGGGCTTTTTTCATTCCATTGTAAAGCACGTAAAATTCTACTTTTGGAAAATTTATGCGTGTCGTCCCATGCAACATCTTGTGAAGTTCATTGCCAAAAATTTTTTCAATCAACTTGCCTAAATACACAAAAAATCTAAAAGGCATATTTGGATTTAACGTGCTCTGTTGCTCAATCAAAATCAAAAGTCGTCCGCGATACATACACGATATATCATTTTTAAGTTTGCTAAAAAAAGTTTCTTCAATCGTGTTAATTTCAATTTCTTCAGGATCTGTACCGTCTTCGCCTGTCAACGCATTGCAAAGACTCAAAAGCCGCGTTTTATCACTAAAATAAGCTCGGAAAAAAGTATCTTTATATTTATTAGACAAAACTTCACCTTCCATAAACTTCCGCCAAAATTTTGGAGCGATTATCAATGTATCTGTCAACGTCGCGAAGGTACGTCAACAAGTCTTTAGCGTTGAAAGAAGTTTGAAGACGCATTGCAACGTTGTCAGGAACTTTTGTACTAGCCGCCGCGCCAATGCCTAAAATAGTTTGCCGCTCGTCCATAATCTGCACGTTGTAAATGCATTCAGCGCCGCGCTTGCAGTAGCCAATATTTTCAATGCCGCCGCTAATGTAGCCTTGCCGATAAAGATAGTACGGCGAATAGTATTTTCCGCGCAGAATTTTTTCAGCCGTATCAGCCATAAATCTAACGGTTTCGTCAGTCGGCAAATCAAAATCATCAAGCGTAGAAATTTCGTCGGCAAGTTGCGTTTGAAGTTTGGAACCGCGTTTAAGTGCCAGCGCGTGTAAGGTTACGTCGTCAGGATTCAGCGCCAAAACTTTTTTCAAAGATTCCAAAACGTCATCAAAAGTTTCACTAGGCAAGCCCAAAATTAAATCCATATTTATCAGCCAATCGCCAGCTTGACGCAACTTTTCAAAGGCAGTTACAACCTGCGCGGCGGTATGTTGTCTGCCAATTCGCTGTAAAGTTTTGTCCTGCATAGTTTGAGGATTGACACAAAGTCGCGTTACTGGAAAATTTTTCAGCGCGGAAATTTTATCGTCATCAATCGTATCAGCCCTGCCGCATTCGACGGTAAATTCTTCGACGCTATCACTATGAAAAGCCGCTGTGACTTTGGATAAAAGTTCTGTAAAAAAATTTATTGGCAAGCTTGTAGGAGTGCCGCCGCCAATATAAATTGTTTGAACTTTGAAACCGTAGCGTTGAATTTCAGACGCTGCCGCATCAATATCTCGCGTCAAAACTTCCATAAATTCGGCAACTTTTTCAGCGCTCGGCAAAACGTTTGAAGGGAATGAACAGTAAAGACAGCGCGTCACGCAAAATGGAATGCCAATGTAAACGCTAATAGTTTTATCGTCGCTGGAATTTAAAATTGGGATTTGACGCAGTGCAACTTCGGTCAACAGTAAAGATTTTTCGTAGCTAGTAAGATAATCTGCGCGGAGACGGCGTGAAATTTTATCTCGGTCAATGACGCCACGACTTGTCACGCCGTAACCATTCCTAATCCAACGATGAATAATTTTCGTAGGGCGGACGCCGTGCATTATGCCGTACGGTACGCCGCGCAGTTTTAAATCTTCCGTCAAAATTTTGTACAGATTTTTTTTAATAAGGCGGTGAACTTCCGCGCCGAATCTTTCTTCAGGTCGAACAACTTCAGCCGCCTTGTAAACGCTGTAATTGTTAGCTTTCTTGACAACCAGCCGCGTCAAAACTTTATCGGCGATAACGTCGTTGAAGATGTGGAAGTCGTCAAAGTCAATGTCAAAATCTACGTCGACAATTTCAAAGTGGAACGCGCGTAACACTTCGCCGACAATTTTTGTAACAACTTGGTCGTCACTGTTGAGCCTAAGATTTTTTATTCGCATTATCTTTACCCTTGCAATCCGCGCAGTAGCCGAAAAATTTTACTTCGTGGTTTACAATTTCAAAGCCAGACTTCGTGGTAATGGTCGCTTCCAAATTTTCAAGTAAATCCTCTTCAAACTCAAAAATTTTCTTGCACTTCAAGCAAATTAAATGATGATGGTGATGAACTTTAGGATCGGCAGATGCAAGTTCATAGCGCGTGCGTCCGTCGTCAAAATTTATCTTCGACAAAATCCCAAGCATACTCAAAAGTTCGACGTTACGATAAATCGTCGCCAAGCCGAAGTCAAAATCTTTTTTCTTCAAAATTTCGTAAACTTCTTCGGCACTAAGGTGCGGGTCGGCGTTATTCTCAAGGAAAATCTGTAAAATTTCCTTACGTTGCGGCGTCATCTTGTAATGATTGGCAGACAACCTCGCGCGTAAATCCTTCAACCTAAAATTTTTGTCGCTCATGAAAAATTCCTCCTAGTCGCCGAAAAATTCATTTTCTACGGCAAGGCAAATTGTATGATAAATCGGCAAATGATATTCTTGAATTTGGTACGTCACGTCAGCAGGAGCGCAAATGGTGTAGTCAGCAATGTGTTTCAACTTGCCGCCGCGTCTACCAGTTAAAGCAATCGTCTTCAAGCCCATAACTTTGGCAACTTCGACGGCGTAAATTATGTTATCGGAATTGCCAGAAGTCGAAATGGCTAAAAGTACATCGCCAGCTTGTCCAATGCCAAAAAGTTGCTGGGCAAAATTTAAATCAGGCGCGTTGTCATTCGCAACTGCAGTACTCAACGCCGTTTCACCGACAAGCGAAATTGCAGGTAAAGCGCATTGCAAGTTGGCTTTAAAATAATTCACGTCGTTGGGAAAAAGTTTTTCGGCGCGTCGTACAAAATCTTGGTCGAAGTCTTGAATTTTGCGTGGACAATGGAAACCTTTCATAAGTTCGCCGACAACATGCAAAGCGTCAGACGCACTGCCGCCGTTACCGCAAGTGATAAGTTTATGACCTGCGCGGAAGGCGTCACAAAGTTTTTCAATAGCAATGGTCATATCTGCGCGGCAAATTTCCAACGCGGGATAACGTTCAATCAGCGTATCAAATTTTTTTATGCTATTAATTTTAATTTTAATGCATCCTTTCAATATTAGCTTTTAGGTTTTAGCTTGTAGCTAGTGCGTGTTGAATATTTTTTATATGTATAAACTACTTTTCTTTTGGCGCAAAAGAAAAGTAGCAAAAGAAAACATTGCGG
>CAMJAZ010000051.1 GCA_946403735.1 uncultured Selenomonadales bacterium | reverse complement strand
TCTGTTACGTCAAAGTTTAATCATTGAACAATAAAGTATTAATGCGTTGTCTTCAAATATTGCAAATCGCCGTACCAATAAGACGCCGTTGTTCCGCCGTCAATCAAAAAATCTGCACCGCTGATAAATTTTCCACGACTTGACATTAAAAATTCCGCAAGGTCGCCAACTTCATCAGGAGTTCCTGCGCGTTTGGCTGGTGAACCGTCAATCATTTTTAAGTAGCCGTCTTTACGCGGTCCATGCAGTTCGTCATTAGCAAGCGGCGTTATAATAATGCCAGGACTAATTGAATTTACAGTTGCACCGCGTTTGCCCCAACGTGTAGCCTCATAAGCCACGCGCAGAACATTGCAACGCTTTGAATATTGATAAGCTTTCAACGTATCGGAAATATTTTTTATGAAGTCAATTTCCAAAAGTTTTTCAGTCGGTGAAGTTGCCAGCTGAAAATTTTGTTCCTCCGTCAATGCGCCGAGTCTGTGTCCACTTTGCGACGAAATTATTACGCCAGAGCCGCCGTCCGCAATAACTTTGCCAAATTCTTCAAGTAAAACTGCCGTCCCGTACAAATCAACTTTCAAAATCGCTGAAACGGGAGCTTGTGACGGTGAAACGCCTGCCGCGCAGATAAAATTTTTTATCGCGCCAAAACTTTTAGCGTGTTCGACCAAATTTAAAATTGATTCGCGCGACGAAATGTCAACTTCAAATGTCGACGTTTTAAAGCCAGCATCTTCCAAAATTTTAGCCGCCGAATTTGCCGCGTCAATTTTCAAATCGCCAAGTATAACGTTTTTACCTGCGCCGACCCTACGAATTATCGCTTGTCCGATACTGCCAGAGCCGACTAAAACTGCAACGTCTTTCATAATTTAATCCACCTCAAATTTAGTACGTGTTGAATACGTGTTGACTAATTTAAATTTTGCTAATGTTTTATGGTTTTTGAATTACTTTTTATTTGCGTCAAAGAAAAAGTAACAAAAATAACGCCGCCTAGTACGTTGACGCCTTACCGTAAGTTAAAATCCATTTATCGCCGCGCTTTTCAGCATCGAAGTCAAGTTGCAAACGCCACGTGTGACGACTGCCGCCGAAAACTGCCGCTTCAACTTTTGACTGCCCAATCAATTTGCCTTTCAAGCCGTCAACTTCGACGAAAATATTTTCAACCTGCGCGGAAAAATAATTTAATTCGCCGTCACGAACGCAACGCAAATATTCTTTCTTCGGCTGATTCATTCCAGTCATATGAGTTAAAATAAATTCGTCGCCGTGAAGTTCATCAAGATTTTTTATATCTTTAGTTAAAAGCGCTTGCCACATTTCGGCGTAAAGATTTTTAAGTTGTTGTTCATCAGTTAAAGGAACGCTCATAGAAAATTTTTCCTCCGCTGAAAGATTTTTAAGTAAAAAAATTCCCGCCGCAAAAATTATTACGGCTGAAAGTACAAAAAATTTTTTAATCATGAACTTTATAATTTGCTAAAAGATATTCACCAACGCCAGGCGCTTCAGGATCGTGACTGCCCTTGCCAGTGTCCATTGCGCGAAGTTGATTCATTTCATCATCAGTTAATTCAAAGTCAAAAATTTCAATGTTGGTAGCAATGCGCGTAGGATTGGTTGACTTCGGCAACGTGATGAAACCTTCCTGCACTTCAAAGCGAAGAATAATTTGTCCAGCATTCTTGCCGTACTTTTCAGCCAGCGCGGAAATTTTTTCATTTTTCAAAAGTTTAGCATCGCCGTGACCGAGTGGATACCACGCCTCAATTTTTACGTCGTCTTTAGCCATTACGCCGCGCAGTTCCTTTTGCTGGAAGAGCGGGTTACATTCAACTTGATTGACGGCTGGCAAACTTTCAAATTGCGGTACAAAGTTTTTATAAATTTTCGGCGTCATATTGCTAATGCCTATTGATTTAATTTTCCCAGCTTTTTTAGCATCTTCAAGCGCTTTCCACGCGCCGACAACATCGCCGTATGGTTGGTGCAAAAGGTACAAGTCCATGTAGTCCATACCCAAATTTTTTAACGAAGTATCAATACCTTTCGTCGCCGCGTCGTAGCCATAATCTTGCAGCCAAAGTTTGCTTGTGATAAAAATTTCGTCACGTGCAATTCCGCTATCTTTAACAGCTTTTCCAACGTCAGATTCGTTGAAGTACGCCGCCGCTGTGTCAATGTGACGGTAGCCAGCCTTCAATGCCAATTTTACCGCGTCGTAAGTTGGACCATTATTTTCAATCATGAAGACGCCGAAACCTATTGCTGGAATTTCGTTGCCGTCATTAAGTTTAACGTTAATCAAATCTAAATCAGCTCCCTTTCAACCGTTAATTTTCTTTAACCAATTATCAACGTCACGTTTGACGCTAGCAGGATCATCTTGACAGCGTTTGCCTTGAATGCCGAGTCCGTCAAGTACAGTTGCGCCTTTCGCGTACTGCTGAATTTCTTCCTTGCCAATAAAATATTCGCTTGACGAAGTGCAAAACGGAATAATCGTCTTGCCGTTGAAATTGTAACTTTCAAGAAAAGTATAAATAATCATCGGCATATCAGACCACCAGTTGGGGTAGCCTAAATAAATTACGTCGTAGTCGTCGAAGTTATCAATTTTATTTGCAATGGATGGACGCGCTTTTTCCTGCTGTTCACGTTTAGCAAGTTCAGTACATTCATTGTAATTGTCAGGGTAAGGATTAACAGGTTTAATCTCAAAAGTTTTCGCGCCAACATTTTCCGCAATGAAGTCCGCTACAATGTGCGTGTTGCCCTTCGTAATATTACCTACGCGGTATTCTTCGCCAGTACGCGAAAAGAAGACAACTAAACTTTTTTTAGCGGCGTCAGCACTTTCAGCCGTAGTTTTATTTTCGGTGTTAGGTGCGGAACTTGTCGACTGCGCGGAAGTTTTATTTTCTGAATTCTGCGCGGAACTGCCACAAGCTGTAAAAAAAATCATCAACGCCATTGCAAGCGTCAATGAAAGAAATTTTTTCATTAATGTTACATCTCACTTTAAAAATTAATCAATCAACTTCAATCAAAACGTATTGAGGATTGCCGAGTTTAGCTTCAGCCATTGCGGAAAGTTGGCGGAGACCTGCGCGGGTTTCAATACGTTCCTTCATATCGTGACTATCAGGCGCATTGTAAATCATATCGGCGCAAGCTTGATCTACTGCCAAAATGTCAGTTGAAACGGCAATTCCAATGTCTTTCATTGTAGGTTCAGCGGCAGTGACGCCTGCGCAGTCACAGTCAACAGAAATTCTACGCATAACGTTAATGAAAACAATGTGCTTGCCGAAATAGTTACAAGTAGCGTTGGCGCTGTCGCACATAAGCTCCATAAAATATTCTTTCATTGGCCATTCAAGATAATTTTCAGGCACGTTGTTAGGGTCGACGCCGTGAACTTGCGCCTTGCCGAGATGACCAGAGGCATTGCCGATACCGATATTTTTCATTGAACCGCCGAAACCGCCCATTGCGTGACCTTTAAAATGCGTCAAGACAATCAGCGAATCGTAATTCACCAAATTTGCACCCATTGCAACTTCTTTCAAATGGAAACCATTGCGGACAGGTAAAGAAACGGTCTTGTCGTCTTCGTCCATAATATCAACGTCGCAGAAAGTCCAACCGTTCACCTTCAACGTTTCGCGATGACCTTCAGTAGTGAATCTGTCGCCTTGATAAAGCGTGTTGCATTCGACGATTGCGGAGTTGGGAACTTGCGCTTGAAAAGCTTGAACCATATCACGCGGCAAAATATTGGGACCGTGTTTTTCGCCAGTGTGAAGTTTAATTGCCACTTTGCCAAAAATATTTTCGTCAATCATCTTGTAAAGTTTGATGAGGTGTTCAGCGTCAATTTTCTTCGTGAAATAAACTTTTGCCGCCGAGCCGCTGTAATTTGTACCCGTAACATTCTTACTGCCGATAACTGGTGCTTGATTCGCCATAAAAAATTCCTCCTCAAAATTTTAATTTAGATTTTGAAAAAATTAAAAACTTATAAAGTCATTATATCATATTTGAAAATCTTTTTCATATACTACGCTAAAAAATTTTGTTATACACATTTCCACTTTTTTTATAGTCAGTGTAAAATAGACACAAATTATTTTGGAGGCAATTATGGAAATTAGAAAATCTACTGAAAATGACTTTGAAACCATTATGGCAACTTATGCGTTCGCTAGGAAATTTATGGATGAACACGGCAACCCGAATCAGTGGGGGAATTACGAATTGGCCGCCAGAAAATTTAATTCACAAAGATATTGCCGTTGGTAACAGCTACGTTTGCATTGAAGACGGAAAAATTGCAGGAACTTTTTTCTACAATTTCGGCAAAGACATCGAGCCAACGTACAAAATTATTGCCAACGGCAAATGGATTAATGACAGTCCCTACGGCGTAGTTCATAGAATCGCTGGAAACGGCATTGCTAAAGGCGTTGGCGTATTTTGCATAAATTGGGCTTACGATAAAAGCGGTCACCTTCGTATCGATACACATTCGGACAATGTAGTTATGCAAAATCTTTTGGCGAAATTAAATTTCATTCGGTGCGGAATAATTTACGTTGAGAAGGATAATTCGCCGCGCATTGCCTTTGAAAAAATTTAAAATGCGCCAGTCTTAATGTGCGGGACGTAAGGAGCTTCAAGGCGTTTAATAATTTCGTCGTCAAGTTTAATGTCAAGCGCGGAAACAGCCTCTTCAATGTGTTTAACGGCAGTTGTACCGACAATCGGCGCGGTAATGTAAGGCTTGCTAAGCATCCACGCCAACGAAGTTTGAGCCATTGAGTAGCCGATTTCTTTAGCAACTTTTTCAAGATTATCTATAACAACTTTGTCAACGTCATTTGTAGCATCCCAGACCATTGGCGATACGTCATCAATGGCATTCCGAGCAGTTTTAGTTCCCCAAGGATGCGCACAACGTCCGCCTGCCAACGGTGACCAAATACAAGTTGCCATTTTTCTATCCATACAGAGCGGGAAAATTTCGCGTTCCTCTTCGCGGTAAATTAAATTATACTGCGGCTGAAGTGAAACAAACTTTGTCCAATTATGTTTTTCAGCGATATTTTGAAGACGTTCGAGTTGCCAAGCAAAAATTGTTGACGCGCCGATATAACGAGCCTTACCAAATTTTACAACGTCGTGAAGAGCTTCCATTGTTTCTTCCATTGGCGTGTTAGGGTCGAGACGGTGAATTTGGTACAAGTCGACGTAATCCAACTGCAGACGTTTCAAGCTGTGGTCAATTTCCGCCATAACATTTTTGCGGGAAGTGCCGCCGCCATTGGGTCTGCCAGGTCGCATTTCAAAATTAACTTTCGTCGCTACGACAATTTCGTCACGGTCAAGCCCAAAATCTTTAATGTAGCGTCCAGTAATTTCTTCACTGCTGCCCATTTGATAAACGTTCGCCGTGTCGAAGTAGTTAATTCCCAAGTCAATGGCTTTCTTGAAAATTTCTTTGCCGTCTTCGTAGTTACGAGCCCAAGGAAAGACGCCATTTTCTTTTCCTGGCTTGCCGAAACTCATCATTCCAAGACAAATTCTTGAAACGTCCATTCCAGTGTTTCCAAATTTTACATACTGCATAAAAAATCTCTCCTTTAATAATTTGTCGGCGAACCGAAAATAAATAGTTCGCATCATACGCTTTTTGATAAAAATTATTTATGCGGTCGTTTATCAAACATTTATTTTTATAACCCGCGCAGGATTACCTACAGCTACCGCATTATCTGGAATATCTTTAGTGACGACCGAACCTGTACCGATAATTGCATTTTCACCAATCGTCACGCCTGGCAAAATTGAAACCCTTGCACCTATCCACGCATTTTTCTTTATCAAAATTTCTTTCGTGAAGATGACGCGAATATTTTTCGGCTCATGATTTACAGTAAAAATTCCGACTTCTGGTCCAAGCATTACGCCATCTTCAATAGTAACAGTGCCGACCGACATAACCGTTAAATTATGATTCGCGAAAACATTTTTGCCAACAAACATTCTGCAAGCACAATCAATTTGAAACGGCGGAGTGAAAAACGAATCGGCAGGTAAATTATTGTTGAAAAGTTCGCGTTCAAGTTCGACAATTTTTTCTTTGTCAAGCGGATCAGTTTGGTTAATCAAGTAGCACAAATGCCCGCAACGCGCAAATTCGCCGTGCGCTTCATTCAAATATTCTGCGTCGCGTACATCGTAATGTTGCCCGTTACGCAAATTTTCAAATACATTCATTATTTATCTAAACCTTTCGATTTCAACCATTTTTCTACCAAGTTAGCCAGTTCCTGATTATTTTTGTCAGCCATTAAAAAGTGCGTGTTACCAGTCAAGCCGACTTTCGGAAGTTCAACAAGTGTAGCATCGCCGCCGTGACGATTTATAGTCGCAACAAATTTTTTCGCCATATCCAATTCAGTACCCCATTTATTCATTCCAACGTGGTCTGAATTTACGTCGATATTATCGCCATAATAAAGCACGATAGGAATTTTTGTAAGTTTCATAAAATCTTCGAGCGGTACAGCCATTGCACTTGCGCCAATCGGTTCACAAAGGGCGGTTATTGCCTCAGGGACTTCACCTTCAGGAAATACAAATGGAGTTCCACCAGGTTCAAATGAAACGATTGCTTTCACGTTATCGGTGCGGAAAACTGTACGCCAACCTATGGTTCCACCCATTGAGTGTGAAAACAAAATACTAGGTCCAACTTTGTCAAAAAGCGCGGCAAGTGAATCTGCGTTTAAATCGTTGTCAAGTTCGCCAGTGTAAGTCGTCCAACTGCGTTCAAACTGATTAAATGTTTCTGCGTCTTTAGAGAAAGAGGCGTTATTAAAAACGTGTGGAGTATCGCCATCAAAAGTTCCTATGCGTGACAAGATGAATAAAGTTTTATCGTAGTAAAGAGGATTGCCAGCCCAAACATTTGCATCACTTGCGGCTTCCGTTGCAAGTCCTGCCTCACCAATTCGCGGCTGATCTACTAAATAAACTGAATAATTTTTGCGCAGAAAAATATTTTGGAAACCGTCGCGTCCGTCTGGAGTACTTTCCCAAGTACGCTTACTTTGTGCGCCGCCGTGCTGAAAAATTATCGGATACCTATGCGCTTTAACTGGTATCTGGTAAAAAACGTAGAGATGATCCCCATAAGCGTATTGACCATTAGGCGAAAGGAAATTTTTTTGTGAAAAAGTTCCGTCGTGCTTAATAGTTTTTCCGCCAACTGCATAACTGCCTTGCGTTTCAAGTACAATCGGTTTAGCCGCGTCGGCAACATTCGTCGCAAACATTCCTAAAGATAACGCCGCGCCTATTGCAAGTGCTTTAAAAATTTTTTTAGCTTTCATCCGAAATCCTCCTCTACATTTTGCGTTTAATATTTAAATTTATTTTATCGAATTTTGAAAGAAAAATCTAATTATGATAAACTAATTGCAATAGAAAAATTTTTTTAAGGGGGTTTAACAGTTAAGAAAAACTTATTGAATTATAAAATAATCAAAAAATATAAGGATGTGAAGACCGTTACTGAAAGCTTTTTATGTTGACTATTTATGCTCCACGTCATATAATCCCAACGGTTCTTTGAAAAGTTTGAATATGCGGTTGGCAACTTGTGAACGTTGTTGCCAGGCGCAGTAAAGATAAAATACAGGAAATTTCACGTTAAAGAAAACCTGTATATATACGCGGGGAATTAAAGCTTGTGGAGCGTCAAACCAAACGCAAGTAGCTACGGCAAAAGCGGACGCGGTGAAGCAGGAATGGGATATAAAAGTTTTAATTTTTTATAAGTTCTCAGTAACGGAGGGTTATAACAGTTAAAAACAAATTACAAAACGTTATAAAACTCTATTGGTTTTTGAAATGACTTGGAAACTGATAAAAGAATTGGTTGGCGGTGAGCAAAATGATGAAGTCGTTTAAAATAAAGCTCGTACCAAACAAGCGCCAATGGACACGTCTTTTTCAATTTGCGGGAAGTGCAAGGTTTGCTTACAACTGGGCATTGAGAAAAGAAATTGACGCTTACGAATCTGGCGA
>CAMJAZ010000050.1 GCA_946403735.1 uncultured Selenomonadales bacterium | reverse complement strand
TCGTACTGCCAGCGTCAGTGATAATCGCGCCGTCTTTAATGTACGGCAAAATTTTTTGAACCATTGGAACAATTTGCAGAACTGGCGGACTTAGGAAAATAAAATCTGCGTCGCCGACAACTTTTTCTAAATCGTTCGACGCAAAATCAACCGCGCCAAGTTCCATTGCAGTTTTCATAGATTTTTCCGTTCGACAAAGTCCCGTGATAAAAATTTTGTCGCCAAGTTTATCTTTAAGACAAAGTCCCAATGAACCGCCGATTAATCCAACACCGATTATTGCAAGCTTTGTACTCATATTTTTTTACCGACTGCCGCAGTTATCGCGTTCAAGTCATTCATCAACGCTTTAAAATCTGCCAGCGTCAATGATTGGTTACCGTCTGAAAGTGCAACTTCAGGGTGCGGGTGAACTTCAATCATCAAGCCATCAGCTCCAGCCGCGATAGCCGCCTTTGCCATTGGCGCAACCATTGACCGACGACCTGTACCGTGACTTGGATCAACGATTATCGGCAAGTGCGAAAGATTTTTTATCGCCGCAACTGCCGACAAGTCTAACGTATTGCGCGTGTACGTTTCATAAGTCCTAATGCCGCGTTCGCAGAAAATAACTTTTTCATTGCCGCCGCTTAAAATATATTCCGCCGCGTTAAGCCATTCAGCAATCGTCGCTGAAAGTCCACGTTTCAACATTACAGGCTTTTTACATTTTCCCAGCGCCTTCAACATTTGAAAGTTTTGCATATTCCTTGCGCCAACTTGCAGAATATCGGCGTAACTTTCGACAAGTTCAATATCGCCGCTCTCAACAATTTCAGTAACGACTTTCATTCCAAATTCGTCCGCCGTTTGACGCAAAAGTTTTAAGCCTTCTTCGCCAAGTCCTTGAAAATCGTACGGCGAAGTACGCGGCTTGAATGCACCTCCGCGCAGAATTTTAGCTCCACAAGCACTTACAACTTTAGCAGTCTCATGAAGTTGTTCAGCATTTTCAACCGCGCAGGGTCCAGCCATTACGACAATTTCATTTCCGCCGATTTTCACGCCGTCAACGTCAATCACGGAATTAGCTGGGTCAAATTCGCGGCTGACAAGTTTATATTTTTCGGTAATGCGGACAGCTTTTTCTACGCCGTCCATCATTTCCATTTCAAGATTAGCAATAATTTTTTTGTCGCCGATAACTCCGACAATCGTTCGTTCATCGCCAGTTGAAAGATGCGTTCGCAAATTTAGCGATTCAATTTTCTTTACAACATTATCAAGATTTTCTTTCGTCGCGCTTGGTGACATTACAACAATCATAAAAAAACTTCCTCTCAAAACTAAAAAATTATAGCATTAAGCTACAGGATTTTTCGTCAATTAAAAAAATTTTCCTGCTTTATAACTTCCATAACGATTTCCATTCTGAAAAAAAACTTGACGAATTGCGAAAGGGCAGTAAAATTGCAACGTATGAAATTTAAGGAGGTTTTGATTTGACTAATGAACAACTCGCCGCGAAAATTTTTGAACTCGCTGGCGGGGCTGAAAATATTTTAAGTGTCACAAATTGTATGACGCGGGTTCGTTTGCAACTCGCTGAAAAAATTCCTGATGACGAAGTGAAAAAGCTTGAAGGCGTTCTCGGCACGAATTATTCCGAAAATGAATTTCAAATTATCGTTGGTCCTGGAAAATCTTCCAACGTTGCTACCGCGATAAATGAAATTTTGAGCAAGTCGAACAAACCTAAAATTGGTGACGGTAAAGCTCTGCACGAAGAAATACGCGCTAAGAATGCTACGCCGTTTAAACTTTTTCTGAAAAAAATTGCTAGCATTTTCGTACCGCTAATTCCTGGCTTTATAGCGTGTGGACTTATAACGGGGATTATTGGCGTTACGCTGAAAATTTCGCCTGAACTTGCAGATGCGCAGATTATCAAGTTGCTTTCAGTTTTCGGCAACGCGGTATTTTGGGGAATGAATTTATTTGTAGGCTACAACGCGGGAAAAGTTTTTGGCGGTTCACCGATAATTGGCGGCGTATTAGCGGCGATTATCACTCACCCTGCACTTGCTGAAGTAAAATTTTTCGGCGAAAATTTATTACCTGGACGCGGCGGCGTCATTTCAGTAGTACTTGTAGCGGCATTGGGCGCGTGGCTTGAAAATCATCTGCGCAAAATTATTCCAGAAATGTTTGAATTATTCTTGACGCCATTAATAACAGTCTTAATAGCAGGTGCGGTGGCAATTTTCGTACTTCAACCAATCGGCGGCGCAATTTCAGACGCAATCGGTACGGCGGCAACTAGTGCAATAAGTTCAGGCGGCGCAATCGTCGGAGCAATTTTAGCTGGAATGTGGTTACCGCTTGTAATGTTCGGCGTACATCAAGCCTTCACACCGATTCACGTTGATTTAATTTCAACTTACGGCGTAACGATTTTGTTGCCAATTTTAGCAATGGCTGGCGCAGGACAAGTTGGCGCGGCGGCGGCTGTTTACGTAAAGACGAAAAATAAATTTTTGAAGAAAACTATAGCGTCGGCATTGCCTGTTGGAATGATGGGTATCGGTGAACCGCTGATTTACGGCGTGACATTTCCACTTGGCAGACCGTTTATTGGCGCGTGCATAGGTGCGGCGTTTGGCGGAGCAATTCAAGCGTCAAATATGGTCGGCGCGGCGACGTTGGGAATTTCTGGTTTACCACTTGCCGCCACTACAAATAACGTTCCAGTTTATCTTTTAGGCGTCGGCGTTTCATACGTTGCAGGATTTATCGCAACGTGGATTTTAGGTTTTGAAGACCCAGAGGAGGAAAATTAATTGGATAAAGTTCCAGCAGTTTCAGTAATTGTGCCAATGTACAATGCTGAAAAATATATCGCAACACTTTTAGAAAGTGTCCTTGTACAAACTTTAAAAGATTTTGAACTTATTATTGTTGACGACGGCTCGACTGATAAAAGTTGTGAAATTATTGAAAGTTACAAGCCACGATTCGGTAATAAACTTAGGCTTGTCCATTCGCCAAAAAATGCAGGACATCCAGCTGAACCACGCAATAGGGGGCTTGCTTTATCTCGTGGCAAGTACGTTTTCTTTATGGATAGTGACGACGCCTTGACAAAAACTTCATTGAAAGAAATGTATACGGCGGCTGAAAAGTATCAAGCTGAAATTGTCTATTGTAAATTTGTACTCATTTCTGACGGTGAAGGAGAAAACTTTTTTAATAGGGTACGTGGCGATATTGATAAAAATGATAAAAAGACTGAATTTCTTACGGAAAGTTTAGATTTGAGAATGCAAGCGTGGTTTAAACTTCTTATTAAAGTTGAGCCGTGGCGCAAATTGATTTTGCGGGATTACTTAATGGAAAGTCAAGTAAGATTTATGCCCGTCTTTCAAGATGATAGCATATGGACACTTGGGTTGCTTTGTACGGCAAAAAAGATTGTCATGATACCAGCTGCTTGCTACGTATACCGCATTTTGCCCAATTCCTTTTCAAAAGTTGGCGGTGATGATAAACAGACGGTTAAAAATATTCGGCGTAAAATGGATCGTACTATTCGCGCAATGCAAAGTATTGATGATTTTCTTGGCAAGATAGAATTTTTCCAAAAAAATCCTGAATATCGTTATGCTACTATAAATAATTTTTTGATGATAGACTTGAACTGGTTACAAACAGATTGTTTTAATTTACCGCCGCATAAGGTAAAAGAAATTTGCCAAACGGAATTTGCTAAAGAACTTGGCAAAAATAATTCTGTTATTTCTCAACTTTTTGCACACGCCATTACATTAACTAAAGAATTGATATTGGCTCGTCAAAAAATCGCTGAACTTTCTACGAAGTCTAAAGAATAAAATTTTTATGTCGATAAGAAATTTTTTATTACGCATTAGAACAAGTTTTTTCGTAGCAATTTTATATTTTTACTTGATGAACGTTTTTTATATCGACATTGGTCAAGTAATGGGCGCAACGTATATTTTGCCGTCAATAGCGCCGATGATTTTAATTTTGACGTTGGCGCAATTCGGCACGGGCGATATAATTTTTTCACGCCTTCACTTGCTCAACCTGCTGACGGGTTTAGCGTGGTGCATGACGTTTATTTTGGTGTACACGTGGACTTATCAACAACCCTGGTTTATGTCATTAATCTGCTATGACTTTGTCGTCGGTACGGCAATTTTTTTATTCCTATCAAGCCTTGAAAGTCTACTTGCAAAAATTTTTCCCGTGAAATTGACGGCGGCGTTAATCTGCGCGTTGACATTTTTATTTTGGCTGATACCATTCGTGCAAGCCGTTTATTATTGTATGTTCTGGCATTGTCTATCGCCCGCGTCATTAATGGCGCTTTACCTAACGAATTGGCGGGAAAGTATCGACTTCATACGCGCAAACATCGGCGACGTACAAGCAATTTTAATTTTGTTGGCGATTGGATTTTTACTGCGGAAAGTTTATCAATCTCACGAAAAAATTTTACTTGAACTGCGCGGAAAAATTTTCAGTACGGCTCAAACCTGCGCGGCAGTCATAACTTTCATAGCGGCAACGGCAACGCTGATTTACTTCGTGCCGCAAACTTCGATAGCTGGCTTGTGGAAAAATGTTACTGACTACGTGGCGGAGACTGAAAAATATTCTGTTGGTCATTCCGAGCGCGTGGCGACGTTGGAAATTGATTCGTCACAAACTTTAGCGGTGAAAACTAAAGGTACGGTTATCGTTGTCATTGGCGAATCAGCTAGCCGAACTTATATGAAGGCGTTCAATCCCAATTTTCCATTCGACAATACAACGTGGCTAAGTAGTAAGCTGACGGAAAAAATTTCTTCAACTAAGCCAATGGATATTTTAGTTAAAGTTGACGAAGATTTTAAAGCGACGGCTGAAAATACGCCTAACCTTTCACCGAGTGACGGCGACTTCATAATTTTTCAAAACGCCTACGCCGCGTGGTCACAAACTGTTCCCGTACTTCAACGCGCCTTGACGGAGCAGAGCCAGTACAATGACAAAGAATTTTATAAAAGCGTTTCAATCGTCGACGTTGCCAAACGTAGCGGCTATAAAACTTTTTGGTTCAGCAATCAAGGTCGTTATGGCGAATATGACAGCGCCGTCACTTTAGTTGCGAAAACTGCTGACGTTGCCGAGTGGACGGACGACGCTTACGACTTTTCACATAAGTACGACGAAAGCTTATTGGAATTTTTGACGACGCTGAATCCTGACGAAAATAATTTCGTCGTCCTTCACTTAATGGGCAGTCACATTTACTACAATAGCCGTTACCCGCGCAGTTTTAAAAAGTGGACGACGGCTGACGGTACTGGAATGATGCTTGCCGCGCCTGCGTATGCGAATACAATTTTGTACACGGATTTTATTTTGTCGAAGATTTTTGACTACGCCGCGCAGAATTTGAACTTGCAAGCGCTGATATATTTTTCAGATCACGGTGAGGACTTGCAAATTTCACACAATCCCGACGTTTTTAGTTTTGATATGGTACGTGTGCCGATGTTCGTTTACTTGTCGCCAGAGTATGAAAAAAATTTCCCCGCGCAGGTCGAAACGCTTAACCTGCACAGGGAAGAATATTTTACGAATGATTTAATTTTCGATACAGTTTGCGGAATTTTGAATGCGCCGTCGAATCATTACGACGCGGGACAAGATTTTTCGTCCGCTGAATATAGATTTAACCGCGATAACTTGACGACAATGTTGGGACAAAGGAAAATTTCTGACGACGACTTTTAAAATTTATTCGTCAAAGCTTGTGCTGATGATGTCGTCTGCAAGCGGCTGAATTTTTTTCTTGACAAAATTTTCATCCTGTTTATCAGAAGTGAGCAGGATAAATTTTTTAATGCGCCCTTCATTGTACAAAAATCGCGCGTCGTCACTGTTGATAACTGGCAAACTTTTTCCGTCACTCAAGATTAACGATACTTGCCCTTGTTCGTAGACGATATTTAAATTTGAATTTTTTTCGTTTTTCAAATCGTCATTGACAACAAAAGTAATGTCAAGTCCAACATCATCTTTAGCTAAAATTTCAGCGACGGCGGCGCCCATTTCATTTAGCCCGTTGAAAATGGCGGCGGGTTCAACGTCCAACTTTCTTTTAACGCCGAGCGTCATTGCAACGTTACGGGTAAAATTCTTTTGTTCGTCGATAATCTTATCTAAAAATTTTTTCTGCTTAGCATACGCGCCGTTGAAATCTTTCAAAACTTCATTAATTTTATCAGCGATTGGCTGTAAATTTTCTTCCGTCACGTCAAATTTAAATTCGGCGGGAATGTTAATATCCACGTTATTGGCGGCTGCGCCTTTTTTATTCGTGATGACGACGCAACCTAATAATGCGGCACGACGCGGCATCATATCTTTAGACGGGTGGTCGCTGAAGTCAACGTAAACTTTCGCCTGCGCTAAAAGTTTTGGCGCGTCAACAGCTTGTGTATCTTGAATTGCCAGCCAATCGACTTTCGGCATAAGACTTGCCAACTTTGAAATAATTTTAGCATCGGTCGCCGCGTTGAATACGACGGTATTTTTTTTGCGCTTGAAGTCAACATTTTTGTGAATTTTGACAAGCGAAGGGCTGACAAAATCGCCAATGTAATACATTTTTTCATCGGGTACGCCGTTTACTTTCAAGAAACGTTTTGCGTACTCCGACTGCGTCCAATGTTCGATGTCTTCTTCAAATTTTTGGAAACAGAAAAATTTTGCCATAGGCGCTGTTAAAAGATTGTCGAAGTGATTCACAATTCGCAAGGCAGTATCGCGGAAAAAATTATCAACGCTAATCCACCAAATGACGCGGCGAATTTTTTTCACGGTGTACAAAAAAGTTGTCAACGTTTCAGGCACGATTAAAATATTTTGCGGCGCGTCTTCCACTTCGTAAGTGTACGGCGTATGAAAAGGTTTATACGCTGGTTGAACGGGATTATCTGGATCAAAATTTTCCGACACTGGAACGTAAACTAAATTGGCGTTAATGTCGAAACGTACAAGTTGGGAACAAAGCCTGTGGCAAAGTTCGGCGTTATCGCTACGAACGCCGCCCGCGCAGATTATGTAAATTTTTGTATTGGGAAATAAAAGCAACTTATCACCACCTTTTTTAATTAGGAATTAGGAATGCGTAATTCCTAATTAAAAACTACTAACTACTAACTACTAACTAATCTTCATTTGGCTTTTTAATCGGTGCGCCGAAAATCAAATTGTCCAAAAGTCCAATCAGCTGATTAATTTCAGGTTTGGAAATTTGCCCACTTGCACCGAGCGATTGACCTTTCAAGCGCATTTCTTCGTTAATCAGTGACGAAAACAGTACGAAAGGAACTTCAGTCAAGCGCTCATTTTCACGTACAAGTTTCAGCAAGCGGTGACCGTCCATCTTCGGCATTTCAACATCAGAGACGATAACGCCGACGTGATTTTCAATCGGACCTTCCTTCGACGCCAAATTTCTAAGGTAATCCCAAGCATCTTGACCGTTGCCAAAATCGCGGACAAATCTATAGCCAGAAACATGAAGAGTTGTAACGAGCAAGTCACGCAACATTGCAGAATCTTCCGCAACGACGACGTGAACATCTGAACGCAACGTTTTAATATCGGCGGCGACTTCCTCAACCGTCGTCAACTTCGCGTTAATTTCAGGATTTATTTCAGCGATAATCGTTTCAAAGTCCAAAAGCAAAACGATTCTGTCAGTCATCTTGATGATACCGACGACGCGGGATTGATCGCCGACTTCAGGCGCAGGTTCCATATCTTTCCACGAAATGCGATGAATACGCGAAACATTTTCGACTAAAAAGCCGATGCTGTAATTGTTAATTTCGGTGACGATAATATTTTTAGTTTTTTCGCCGCTTGACATAACATTCAAGCAACGCGGCAGATTGACGAGAGGAATTGCCTTTCCGCGCAGAGTGAAAAGACCGTCAATGTACGGGTGCGCTTGAGGCATTGCGGTAACTGGTACGCGCTGAATGACTTCACGAACTTTAGCAACGTTTATGCCGTAATTTACCTTGCCAATGCTAAATTCTACAATTTCAAATTCATTAGTACCTGTTTCGAGGAGAATACCTT
>CAMJAZ010000049.1 GCA_946403735.1 uncultured Selenomonadales bacterium | reverse complement strand
AAATTATCGCCGATAATATTAGCGTCAAAAATTTTTTCATCTTAAATCAATCCGTCATTAATAAACTTTTTAATGGCAACAAGTACGCCGCCTTCGTCATTGCTAAGCGTTTCAAACTTCGCAAATTTTTTCAGTTCAGGATAAGCATTCGCCATTGCAAAACTATATTCGACAGACTTTAACATTTCTAAATCGTTGAGGTAGTCGCCAAACGCCGCACATTCGTCAGGTTTAATGTTAAGCAACTGTTGAACTTTGCGAACGGCTGAACCTTTGTCAACGTGCGGCATCATAATATCAACCCATTCATCGGACGACAGCAAAACTTGAACTTCGCCGTTAAACTTTACAAGCTTATCAAAAATATTTTCCTTAGCGCGGTGCGTACCGTCGAAGAAAGCTATTTTAATTGGTACGTCGTCAATATCTTCCCAATTTTTCACCGTGCCAGTGTGTGTGTAATATTTGCGAAGTTGGGCGCGATTTTCTGGAACGTCTTGAAAGTCTTGAATATACGCATTTTTTTTGCCGCAGTAAACGCGCATAATATTTTCAATTTTATCCGCCTCGTGCAACATTTCAAGGGCAATTTCATTTTTCATCGGCTGGCTAAACATTTCTTTACCGTGCCGCATTGTCAACGTGCCATTGTCCGCTAAAAAAATAAAATCGTTTTCGTACTGCGGGAAACTTTCCAAGAGTGCAAAATATTGACGCCCGCTAGCTGGTGCAAAAATTACGTTACGGCGTTTAAGTTCCGCAATAACTTCGTCGAAACCGTCAGGCAATTTGTTTTCACTCGTCAATAAAGTTCCGTCCATATCGCAAAAAATAATTTTAATCACGTCGACCACTCCTGATAAAATTTTATTCATTATAGCATAGAAAAAATTAGCCGCAAAAAAATTTTTTGACAATCGCATTGAAGGAGTAAAAGTTTGCGCAAAAAAAGCGCTATTATTTTTATAGCGCCAAATTAAATTTAATTAATTTCACTAAAAATGGTTAGCTAAAATCACTCTATCCTTTGTAGCGAAGAGCTAACATTGTAATATCGTCTGACTGTTTAGCACCGTCAGCGTGAACTTTAATTGATTGTCGCACCTCTGCTAAAAGTTCTTCCAACTGCAAATCTTTATTCGTACTGTTCAAAAATTCTTCCAGCCGCTCATTGGAATATAAATTACCTTCATTATTTTCAGCTTCCGTCACGCCGTCTGTGTACATAAACAGAACGTCGCCTTTAGTCATCTGCAATTCTTTCTGTTCATAATGCGCCTTTGGACGAACACCAATAGGCGGAACTTTCTTTTCATTTTTCGGCAGATATTCGTACTTGCCGTCATGCAGGATTAAAGGTGGATTATGCGCGGCGTTGACGTAAATTAACTTGCCAGTCTTCAAGTCAAGCATTGCAAGAAAGACCGTAACAAACATTAATTCTTCGTTATTTTGATTCAACTGCGCATTGGCTAACATTATCGCCGCCGATAAATCGTCAGCAGTATTCGCCATCATCACGAAGTTTTTCAAAATAGTTTTGCTACTCATCATAAACAACGCCGCAGGTACGCCTTTACCAGATACGTCAGCAATAGTTATGACTAAATGATTTTCATCGACCATATAAAAATCGTAGAAATCTCCGCCAACTTCTTTAGCCGCCTCCATTGTCGCGTAAATGTCAAATTCTGTTTTATCAGGGAACGGCGGAAATTCACGCGGTAACATACTTTGTTGAATATTTTTTGCTAAGTCTAATTCAGCAGCAATTCTTTCTTTCTCGGCAGTGACAGATTGCAAATTTTTTATGTAGCTTTGCAGTTCATCAGTCATTGCGTTAAAAGTTGTGGACAAACTTTCAATTTCATCGCCAGTTTTTATAATCTCCAACTTTTTATCAAAGTTGCCCATTGCAATATCACGTACACCGTTTGAAAGTTCTTTAATCGGCTTTACAAATTGAAGTCCCAATTTCTTGCCGATAAATGTAGTTACTACAAACCAAATTAAAAATGCAAACAGGAACATCACGATCATAACTACAATGAATCTGTGATCGAGTGTTTTAACTTTTTCTTCAGTTAAATTTTGAATGATAGTTCGATTTTCTTCAACTGTTTCTGTCACTTCATTAGCTGGTAAAACTACTCCAAGACTCCAGCGCAATTCTGGAATTGGCGCGTACGCTATGTAATATTGGTTGCCGTTAATTTCTATTTCTTCCATAGATTTTTCGCCGACAGCCATTTTTTTTGCAATTTCCGACAGTTCCTTTTGCTGACTTTCACGAATATCTGGCGGATTGTCGTACACTACTTGAAGTTCTTTTAAGTCACTCAACGTTGATTTTTCTTCGGAACTTAAAATCACTTTGCCTTCAGCATTCAACACAAAATTAAATTCGTCGTTAGTGGTTGTTGCAGGTTCAACTAGATACGCAAGTTCATCCATTAAAATAGAAAAAAATATTACTCCTGCAAAATTTCCGTCGACTTCATAAGGGATTGAACAAGAGAAGACACCTAAATTTCTGTTAATGCCTGGACTGTACGTGCTAGTATATATCGGTTCATTTCGCCTGCCTTCAATCCACGCCCTTTTGGCTTCCGTATATAAAGGATTGCTCCAAAAATCTGCGCTATCTTGCGAATTGCGCCATTGTTCAAGCGTTACTGCCGAATCAGCCATTATTCCTATTCCTGATTCAGTCAATATTCCAAAAGTCGGCGCGTCCCAAAAATCTGGGTTACGATATTTTAAACTGAAAAAGTAAAACAGGTCTTGCAAGTTGCCCAACATATCTATTTGATAGCTAAGTTGTGGCGTTGATAAATCGTCAATGCTTATGAAAGGCGCGTATCGTAATGCGGCGACATCACCTTCTTGAAATTCACTACCCAATCTAGCGGGATGCGCTCTAAAGTTTTCGGGATGCTGATTTATTTCGTTAGCTACTCTTTCCAAAAGTCTAATATCACCGTAAAAATCAGACATCTCTGACAGAATAAACTTCGTTCGTTCTTCTATGCTGTAAATCAAATCTTTTTGTTTCTGTTCGCGCAAAATATTTGAACTTGTTTCCAGCGCCTCATTGCCGATTGATTGGCTGACGTCTTTTGCATAATCTTTTGAATTATAAACCCCGATAAATGTGACAACACTAAAAAAAACAATTAAGATGATGCAAATAAATAATATTACACGATTGATACGTTTTTCTATGGTCATCTCACGACCAATGATTAGCTTTATCAGTGCATCCATTTTTATCATCTCCGCAAAGGCGGTGATTTTATTACTCTAAATCGTCAACAGAATTGTAGACGGTATAAAAACCTTCAATATCAAAATCATCAAGAATTTCCTGCACCATACCTTTAGCGCCACAAATTACAATTTCTTTTTTTTCTTTGTTAGCAATTTTGGCAACGCGAAGGAGTACACGAAGTCCAGCGCTGGAAATGTATTCTAACGAACTTAAATCAAGCGCTACTTTCCAATGATTCAACATTATCATTTTTATTTTTTCTTCACCAACAGGCGCAGTAGCCGTATCCATTCGACCAATAATGCCGAGAATGTACCAGCCGCCTTTAAATGCTTCACTAAAATTTATTGTCTTTTCCAAAACTAAATCTCCTCTCTTTAATTTACTTTGAATTATACAAATGATTCTTCTAAATTGGTAAATTTCCTGCCAAAAATTTTATAATTACTAAATTAGGGATTAGGCAACATGGAAAAATTTTTATTATGCTTTACGCATTAACATTAATCATTCTACAAACTGTCTATAAATAATTTTTATGTTGCGGCAGGAAAATTTAGCCGCGTATTTAATTTAAGCGTATAAAATTTTCCGTTAATTTTTTGCGCTTAAAAGGGGGAGGGGTAAGAATGAATTCTATGAGTATTCGGCAAAAATTATTTTTCGTCTTCATACTGTTAATAATTGCATTTGTCGTCAGCGGAGTTTATTCATCGTTTAGTTTATCGTCAATAAATGACGGCGCGTTGAGAATTGCAACGCAACATCTTCAAGGCGTAATTGCCGCGTCTGAATCTGGACGTTCTATGAGTGACTATCGGCAAGGTGAATACGCAGTAATAGACGCTACGACGTTGCCAGGTAGAATTTTTGCCGCCCAACAAACTAAAAAATTGGCTGACCAAATTGACATAACTTTTGACACAATCCAGCCAACTTTGGAAGGCGATATTGCCAACGATTTTAAAGATATGCGCGATACGTGGGATCAGTATAAAAGCAATTCCAAGCGCGTTATTGACTTTGCTAAAAATGGCAACGTACCTGAAGCCGCCCGTCTCCTTGAAAGTTCCAGCAAAATGTACACGTACATCGGAACGAAGTTAAATAAAGTTTTAGATAACCGCAAAGATTTCATTCACGCTGAAGTTATCGCGTCGGAAAATAAGTATACGCAGACGCGCTTAATTTTAACGATTATGATTGTTGTTGTAGTTGTATTTTCAATCTTTATGGCGTACTTCCTTAGCAAAACAATTCTCAATTCGATTGAATATTTGTCGAACGTTTCGCGCGAACTTGCCGCAGGAAATTTGACTGTCCAAGCTACGCCACAAACTCAAGATGAATTTGGTACGCTCACTCAAATTTACGCTGACACAATCGGCAAACTTCGTAAGCTTATAGAAAATATTCAGCGCAATGCAAGTGACGCCGCAACTTTTGCCGCGCAGTTGAATGAAAATGCGTCGCAAAGTGCGTTGGCAACTCAACAAGTCGCCGCGTCAATCGGCAATGTTGCTGAAAATGCTAGTAAACAAGGCGTAGCCGTTGAACAGTCAACAGATGATATTCGCGCCTTCGCTGAACTTTTACAGGGATTTGAAACGAAAGCTGATTCATCCGTCAGCTCCGCTAAAAATGTTGAAGATATTGCCGAATCTGGCAGAACGGCAGTTCGTGGCGCAGTTGACCAAATGTCTGCAGTTGCCAATAGCGTGAATAGGACTGCAAAGGTTATTGAACAACTTGCCGAGCGTTCAACGCAAATAGGAAATATCAGTTCGACAATTTCAAACATTGCTGAACAGACAAACTTACTGGCACTCAACGCGGCTATTGAGGCTGCCCGCGCAGGTTCAGCAGGTCGCGGTTTTGCAGTTGTAGCTGATGAAGTTAGAAAGCTTGCTGAAGGTTCAAATATTGCGGCGTCACAAATTGCCGAACTTATTACAAGTATTCAAAATGAAATGAAAGAAGCGCTTGAACAAATGGAGCGCGGCAACAAAGAAGTTGAAAGCGGAAAAGTTGTAGTTGCAGAGGCTGGCGATTCCTTCAAGAATATCACGGCGGCTATAGCGCAGTTGACAAGTCACGCCGTAGAAATTTTGAACAATGCTAAAATGGCGGCTAACCGCGTCGACAAACTTGTTGATGCTATGGATGAACTTAACCGTTCCAGCAAAGATGTTAGCTCCGAAACTGAATCAGTTAGCGCGGCTACGGAGGAACAATCTGCGTCGATTGATGAAGTTGCTAACGCTAGCAAAAAACTTTCCGAACTTGCCGAAGAGCTTACGGCGTCCGCGTCCAAGTTTAAAATTTAGTCAGTAGTTAGTAGTACAAGCTACAAGCTAATCAAGCTGGTAGCGGGTAGCTCGTAAAAATCCTACCAGCTACAGGCTACAAGCTAGTTAGTAGTTAGTAGTTAGTAATTTTATCCTAAAAGCTAAAAGCTAATAAGGAAGTGACACAATGCGTAAATTAAAATTTTTATTAGCCACCTTTCTGCTAATATTTACCGTCGCGCTTACAGGTTGCGGCAGTAGTGCAGATACTGGCGAAAAAAATGTTGCAATATGTTTTCCAAATACTACGCCGAGTTGGCAACGTAACGCCGAATCTCTTAAAAATTATCTTGAGGAAGACGGCTTTACTGTTGACGTGAAAAGTTCTGCTACCATTGAAGAACAACAGCAACTTATTAAAGAGGCGCTCCAACATAAGCCTAAATGTATGGTAATTGGCGCGATTGATTCTGCGGCATTGGTTGACGTACTGGAAGACGCTAAAAATTATAACGTGCCAATTATCGCCTTTGACAGAATTATTTTGAATACTGACGCTGTAAGTTACTACGCCAGCTTTGATAATGACGCTATCGGTGAGGCTCAAGCGCTGTACTTTGAAGCGGCAATGAATCTTCAAAAAGGCGGCGGACCTTATAACATTGAATTTTTTGCAGGCGGTCCAGCTGATAATAACGCGCATATTTTCTTCGATACCGTTATGAAAATGCTTGACCCATACTTAAAGAATGGACAACTTGTCTGTCGTTCAGGACAAACTGATTTTAATTCCGTCGCAGTTAAAGATTGGCAAGCTGAAAATGCACGTCCCCGCATTAGGGAGCTTTTGACGAAGTATTACAGCAACGGTGAAACACTTCACGCCATACTTGCGCCGAACGATGAAATTGCTGGCGTTATTCTTGATGAAATTCAAAAAGCTGGTAGACCTGCACCATTAATTTCTGGGCTTGACGGCGATCCAAAGGCTATTGAAAGAATTAAAAATGGTCAACAAACTTTTACCATTGCTAAAGACCCCGACGTTTTAACTGCTAAATGTTTTCGTATGGTTAAAGCTGTCGTCGAAGGAACTGAACCAGACATAAATGACGTGAAAACCTACAATAACGGCGTAAAGATTGTACCTTCCTACCTCTGCACTCCTCAAATTATCGACAAAACAAACGTGAACAGTTACTAAGTTATAGATGGAGAAATAAAAATGGATACGCTAAAATTTTTATGCATCGCCGCGCTTATGACGATAACAGTTTTATTAACTGGTTGCGGTACGAGTACTTCAGGACACAAAACTGTTGCTGTATGTTTTCCGAACACTACGCCGAGTTGGGAGCGTAACGGTAGTGCCTTGCAAAGGTATCTTGAAGAAGACGGCTTTAAAGTTGATATGAAAATTTCCTCAACCAGTGACGAACAAGTTGCACAAGTTATTGAGGCGATTAAAACTAAGCCTGGCTGTGTCGTAGTTGGTGCGATTGACTCTTCCGCATTTGCACAAGCGCTTGAGGAAACAAAATCTTACAATGTACCGATTATAGCCTTTGACAGAATTATTTTTGGTACGGACGCCGTGACTTACTACGCCAGCTACGACAATGACGCGGTAGGCGAAGCGCAGGCGTTGTACTTTGAAACAGTTTTGAACTTGCGAAAAGGCGGCGGACCTTATAACATTGAATTTTTTGCAGGCGGCACGACGGATAATAACTCCCACATTTTTTTAAGAAACATTATGAAAATTTTTGATCCGTACTTGAAGAATGGACAGCTTGTCTGTCGTTCGGGACAAACTGACTTTGACCAAGTCACGGTTAAAGATTGGTACGCTGAAAATGCACGTCCACGCATTAAGGAACTTTTGGCGAAGTATTACAGCAACGGCGAAACACTTCACGCTATAATTGCGCCGAATGATGAAATTGCTGGCGTTATCCTTGAAGAAATGCGCCGCGCAGGTCAACCCATACCGTTAATTTGTGGGCTTGACGCCGACCCTGCCGCGCTTGAAAGAATTAAAAATGGTCAACAAACTTTTACTGTAGCTAAAGACCCCGAAGTTTTAACGTTGAAATGTTTTCGTATGGTTAAAGCTGTCGTCGACGGCACAGTTCCCGACATTAACGACGTGACGACTTACGATAACGGCGTTAAAGTTGTTCCCGCGTACCTTTGCACGCCACAGATTATCGACCGTAGCAATATTGACCAGTTTTAAGTAAAATTTGAAATGAAAGCAGGAGCTAGAGTGACTTACTCTAACTCCTATTTTTTATTCATTCTTAATTCAAAAAAGCGCCGTGCTACGACGACGCTGTTACTTTCAAAATGGTGGGCAGGGATGGATTCGAACCATCGTAGCAAATGCAACGGATTTACAGTCCGCCCCCTTTAGCCACTCGGGCACCTACCCTTATTTTGTGGTGACCTTGGAGGGATTCGAACCCCCGACCTTTTGATTCGTAGTCAAACGCTCTAATCCAACTGAGCTACAAGGCCTTAACAAAAAAATTTTTGGTGGACCCACTAGGACTTGAACCTAGGACCGACCGGTTATGAGCCGGTTGCTCTAACCAACTGAGCTACGGGTCCAACCG
>CAMJAZ010000048.1 GCA_946403735.1 uncultured Selenomonadales bacterium | reverse complement strand
GGTTATTGATACGAATGATAATTAAAATCCAAATGATTGTAGGAGTTACCAAAATTCCAATCAGCGCGAATTGTTTATTTAGCGTCATCATAAATACAAACAATCCTGTCAACGCGGCACTAAGAATTTCAATGATGATAAATTCCGCGCCTAAAATTGGAATGCCCGCACGTTGCAAAAATTTTTCTGGCAGTTGCGTCAAACTAAATTTTGTAAGCGGTTTAGAAATTCGCTGAATGAATGGGTAAATCTTAGCTAGGACGCCTTCATCTTTTTCCAGTCTAGCTTCATCAGTAGCCGTATGACGGCGCAGTCTGTGAAAAATATCTGTGCTATGAAATTTCCGCGCGTACAAGAATATTAAACCGACAAGGCAAAATGTAAGTAGCGCCATTAAAATTGATACAGCTAAAATCATAACGTTACCTTTCGCCCGTGATGATGCCTTCAGCGATTTTGCGCAGATTTTTCATCAGCAACGAATCTTTCGGCAAACTTTTACCAAGTCGTCCGCTATTTGCCAGTGAAATCATTCTGTATTCATTCGGCAAAATGTCGCTGACGTGATAGCCCAATTTTTCCTCAATCTTCAAGCGTTCTTCCTCCGTACAAGGATTGACACGAGTGAACACGGGGTAAATTCTTTTGTCGCCGCTCACCTCCATAGATTTTGAAACCTCCAACGCCTTTTTCATATGCTGAATTTCAAAGCCGTTGTTAATCATCGCCATAATGACGACGGTATCAGAAAGTTGACTCATTGCAACAGACACGGGATTAAATCCTGCGGGCAAGTCAATCAGCACGTACCTAAACAAATTGCAAGTCAAACGTACAACATCAGCTAAACTATCAACGTCAACAAGTTCCGCGTATTCTGGACGGTCGGGACTGCTTAACAAGTAAAGATGATGACTAAGACGGTAAAAGTACGGCTTGAGATTTAACGGATTGAGTAGCTTAATGTCCTGCGTAGCCTCAACGATAGTTTGTTTAGGTTCAATGTCAAAGAAAATCGGCAAGTCACCAAATTGTAAATCGGCGTCAATCAGTGCAACTCTTTCGTCGCTTTCTTCGGCGATAACCTGCGCCATAAGTGCGGCGGCAGTTGTACGACCAGCGCGACCTTTTGGGCTGAAAAAGGAAATTATCCTTGACAAGCCAGGTTTGCCGCGTTCGGTGTACAAGTGAATTGCATCAAGAATATCTTGCTTAGTAAACGGCTTTAAAATGCAACCCAACGCGCCAGTCGCGATAACATTCATTGCAATATCAGCATTCCAATTTGAAACTAGCCCTAAAATTTTTGCGTCGGGGAATATATCGACGAAAATGGGAATATTGTTTAGCGTTTCGGGATTGTCGACGTTGACTAAAAACAAATTCGGTTGAAAAACGCTACTTTGTCCAACAGCGTCTTGAACATTTTTAAACGTCGCTTCAAGGTTAAATTCCGTTGAATTTTTCAGCGTGGCGATCATATCGTCAAGCATTGTCGGATCGTCTTCAACTAAAATAACTTGGTACGTCATTCAAATCACCTTTTGCCGAAAAGAAACGCTAAAATTCTTGAGAAAAAGCCAATGCCCGCCGTCTGTACACCTTGAAGTTGAGTATCAGTCTGCAACTTTCTATTGGTGTACTTGCCAGTCAGTTCCCAAAAACTTTTCGTTAATTTTGAATCAGGTGCGCAGAACATAAGCGGCAAGCCTTGATTGATAGATTTAATTGCGGCGGGGAAGTCATTCGGCAATCGATGATAAAATGTTTCGCCAATCAGCCGTTCAACGTCATGACTTTCAATCAACTTTTGCGAATCGGCGCGGTTTTCTACCAGCCGAATTTTGCTTTCTTCGTAATTAAACCTTATCAGTGTGTCGTAGCCAATTTTAAAATTTTTAAGCGCAGGTAGGAAGTCAATAACGCCGATAAAGTTAATTATTGTGCTAATATCCAGCATTGCCAAATTTAAAGCACTGAAAGCCGAGTTTAAATCAAGTACGACAAAATCAAAGTACGTCAACTGCTTGACAATATTTTCAATTCTAGCCACGTTAGCTTGGTAGGCGTCGTACAAATAAAATGGCGGCGGCATAACGGCGAAGGTTAAATCTTCGTGTTCATAAGTAATTAGAAAATCTTTCACTTCAAAGGAATCAGCATCTATTTGCATTGCTCTTTGTGCGGTAGCTATAGATTGTTTTGAGGACAATTTCAAGTAATTCAAAACGTCGCCAAATTGTAAGTCAAGGTCAACTAGGCAAACTTTGTAACCTTCCTTAGCCAATCCAGCAGATAGATTTATAGCCGTCACAGTCTTTCCAATGCCTGGCGTCGTACTGAAAATGCTGATTATTATACTGCTTCTTTCTTCAGCCATAAGTATCTAGCCAAGTTTATTTCAAATACTGGCTGCCTCCTTTCCATTAGCCGTATCTAAAAAAGTTAGTCAACGTAGTCATTGCTAACGTCAACATCATTCATAGAATTTTTTTCGTCTCTCCCTTCTCTATAATGATTTTCCATTTGTTCGGACATTCTAGCGCGGGAAGTTTCATTTTCTCCGACAATGTACGGCGTAACGAGAATTATTAACTCCTGCTTGTCTTTTGTGGTTGAAGAATATTTGAAAAATTCACCGATGATAGGTATATCGCCTAAAAGAGGAATTTTATTAACAATTTTTCTTTCAGAAGAATCCATCAACCCGCCAATAACCATAGTCGTACCAGATTTTAAACTTACGACGGAATCTGCGCGGCGCGTTGAAATGATAGGATTATCGCCAATGTATTCACCGCTGATATTGCTGACTTCGGTATAAATTGTCGACACGATATTATTTTGAGAATCGACAATCGGCTTGAACTGCAAAATAATTCCGTAGTCCCTAAACTTTATATAAACTTTATCGTTGGAATCATAATAAGTGTAGGGAATTTCGCCGCCGATTTGAATAGTAGCTTGTTCGCCGCTCAAAGTCATAACGCTGGGACGTGACAGAATTTTAGCCTTATTATTTGTAATCAACGCGCTTATCTGCATATTTATATCAGCGTGTCTTTCAGATAGCCAACGCAAAGGATTATTTCGGAAAGGTGTATCGGCATTACCTCGCGTGAGAGATTCGCCTACTGAAAAAACGCCAGGAGAACCACTTGGGCTACTGTTGCCGTACAAAATTCCTAAGTCCTTAGCGTCACTGGAATTGATAGATAAAACTTGCGCTTCAAGGCGAATCTGCGTTGGGTGCAACATCTGCAAAAGGTCAATGACGTTGCCAGAATCTTGCACTTTATCAGTATTCGTTAAAATAGTACTTGAATCATCTTCGGTAGCAGATTGAGTGCTTAACTGCGGATTTATGGTACTGCCGAAGTTTAAGCTACTTTTACTGCCGCTTTCGGCGTAAAGTCGCGCAACTTGTATGGCGTGGTTACGTTCAAATTGATTCTCAACAGTTCCAGTCAAAAGTACGCGCTTTTCAACCATTTTCACGTGAACATTTGGTAAGTTGATAGCCTCTTCAATCAAACGCGCCGTTCTATCTTCGTCAGTAGCTACGTTGATAATAAATTCGTGGCGTACATTGTCAGTCGTCCACACAAAAATATTTGTCGTACCAGCTTTTTGAGCGACGATTAAAAATTCATTCAGCGAATCGGGAACTTGAACAACTTTAGCAACTTCAGCACTGCCGACGGCAATTCGCGTAATGTTCAAATCCATTTTCATATACCGCGAAGAATGGGCGTCAATATCCACAAATTCAGCCGCGCTGGCAAAGTTAAACAACGCCATAACAATAAAAACTAAAATTGATAAAATTAAATTTTTCATTGCTTAGAGTTTTCCTTATTCGACGAATTATCATTTGGAGTTTGAACGACTTCATCGCCATAAATAATTTCAAATTTTGGGGTAGTGTCTGCAGGTGGCGTTGCAACAGGTTGAGCAGGTTCAACAGGTTTCGCAGGTTGAGCAGGAGTGGTTGCAGGTTCTTCCTTTTTAGGTGGCGCATTGGAAGAAATTAACGTGTAGTCAATTTCGTTTACGTACATATCAGTAGGCTTGGACGGTCGCAACATCAAATAAATATCGCCCAACTTTGCCGCCGATACTAATTTCAACGCCTCCTGCGGTCGAAGTGCTAAAGTAGCAATGGACGGACTCGCAACAGCCGCATTTGGATTTTTATTGCCGTCTTCACCTTTTTCAATGTCATTGCGATCCATACTTTGATTTATGCTAAGCAACAAAATATTTTGAAGGATAATGCTTGTAGTAGCTCCAACGTTATTATTTTCAACCAGTAGCAAGTCGACGTAATCGCCAGGCTTAGCAAATCCAGCAACGCCAGTTATATTGTTGACGTTGATTGAAACTGCGCGGCAATCTGGAGGAATTGCTCCAACGAAACCCGATTGTTCTGAACTCAGATAAAGTTTTCGTTTAGTGATGATGTCGCCAGCAAGAATATTAATCCGCGCAGGTTTATCAATTACTTCAGAAAGTGAAGTTATCGCGCCATTTGGTACGCTGTCCGAAGGGACTTCCTTAATTTGCACCATATTTTCAGAAATATTAACACGGGGCGCAATGTCGGACTTTGCCACTACAACAGTAGTGACGCGCGGCAAGTCGACGGTTATAGTTTTTGATGCGTTTCCATTTTCAACGTTAGCAAATCTTGTCAAGAAAACGTAAAGCACGACAAACATTAAAACTGCCGCTATACCTGCTAATGTTAAAACTTGTCTAAGATTTAAGTTATTGAGATAATCTAAAATTCTAGAAAATAATTTTGAAAACATTAAAAAGCCTGCTTCAATTTTTAAAATCTTTTAGTGAGAGTACGAACCTTATCTCGAATCTTTTACGGTTCGCCTTATGTCTGAATCATTTGACCGTACACATTTAGATTAGTGAATATTTTAACACGCTCAAAAATTTTGTCAACTAATTTAAATTTTTCATTTACACAATGTAAGCATAGCGCCCAATGTTAAACAATCTGCAACATAAAAAAATTGGCAAGAACTTAATACGGTCATTTACTCCGTAAAAAGTTTTGCCAAAATTTTCAGCGGCAATTCAGCCGACAAAATTTTTCACGCTATTTAATTAAACTTGCTCACCACCAGGTACAAGCTTAGATACGTAGGGCATTTCGCAGTATTTACAAGCAGTACTATATGGCTGATTCCAAAGTTGATTCAAACGCTTGGACAATGAATCTATATCGCCCTCAAAAATATTGATAATTGTATCGTCTAATTCAAGCTGTCCAGTAACATATCCCGCGTAAAAGTGGGAACAAGGGAATATCTTGCTGTCGTACATTCTGTGAGAACCATTCATACGGCAATATTTAAATCTTTTCTTCAGCGCGGTTTCATCATCATTATTTCTTTTGAAAGATGACATATCGTACCACGTCATATTTTTTATGTGCGAAAAAGCAACATTTGATTCTTTAAGTATATGAATAGTTTCTTCAATTTTTGCTTTTTGAGCATCGGGCAGTTGCGCTGAATAATCGGAAACATTGACCACAACGAATTTATTTTTCAAAACTTCCAGTAACTTAGGCGAAGGCTTAACTGTAGCATTTGTAACAACTTTGACAATTCCAACATTTGGTATAGACAAAACGGACTCTATTATTTTATACAAATCGGGGTGCAAAGTTGGCTCGCCGCCAAGAAAATTTATTGATGTAAGAAATTCCGATGCTTCAGCTACACGCTTAATAGCTTTAATCAAATTTTCTGCCGTATCTTGTTTTCTGGGAAATTTAGAATAAGGCACTCCCTCAAGACAATGTTTACAACGCAGAGTACAAACATTGCCGACTATGACTTCACACAAAGGCAACCTACTTTTACCTTCGTTAGGTTTAACACCTAGTTTTGTTCGCATAATATTTTCGCGCATAATATCGCAACGGCTACTTTCTATGAAACAGCAACTGCATTTTTCATATTGCAACTTTTTATTGTGGAGGTTATAAAGTGTGCAAATCGACCGCTGAAGTGGCGAATGCATTAATGAACCGTCTATCAATTCATTGGTAACGCCTATATCGTCCAAATATTTTTTTATAACCTCTTGATTTCTCCAATTAACAGTGCCGATAAGTACATCTTCTGTACCGACCAAATCTTTTATTTTATCTGGCGAAAAAACTTTTACGCCTGAATTTGTTTGCTTACTACAATCGCGATCAAAGATCCCCTCAACGTAAAGATTTAAATGTTCAAACATAGCAAGGAAAGCTGTTCCTATTGCTCCACCGCCATAGAAAAAGACGCGCTTATTTTGGAGTGCGCCTTTCAATTCATCTATGCAACTTTCTGGATTATCAGGAGTCTTCAGCTCTCTGTTACCATATTTTTTTACCCATTCAGCTATAGTCATAAGCATTTCCCTTTCTAAAATTCATTAAAACCAGGCAATGTCGCCTTTCTTATGCAAATTTTTTACTGGTATTTTTAAATCGCGTATTATCGAATTTTCTTGCAACTGATTAAATATCGTTTCGCCAAATCTAAAATTAGTTACTAGGATAAGTTCGGGCTTTATATTTGAAATATCATTAGGACTATAAATTTTTATTCCGTTCCAAATTTCATTGCCCCAAACATTTGGATTATTGTCGAAAACAAAAACTTCAAAAGGAATTTTACCAAAATAATTTTGGTACGCTTCAATAATATAGGCGGTATACTTTCCAGCTGGGAAAAATCCTACACGCTTAAAAGTACCTTTATTCAGAATTTCATCAAGGCGATTTTTTCTTTGTTCGTGAGAAAAATTTGTTGCACGAGCGCGGCTATAAACTTCCTCAATGCTGGAAATAATTGGCAACTTTTGAGTACAGCGTTTTTCACAGCGCCCACACTTTATGCAGGGATTATCTGCAGTCTTAGGAATGGCGTTGAGGTCATAAAATCTGCCATTAAAAATTTGTTTAGTTTTCATCAAGTTATCGTCGATATTCGCAGAATCCCACGAAGTACTATCTCCATAACCATACATCATTTCCGTAAAAATTCGGTTGGTGTAACCGTACATCATATCGGCTATTGGAATATTGACAGGGCAACCGTCGCAATAACGGCATTTAGTACACAAGCGCGAATTGCTATTATCAAACCATTTATCAAAATTTATTGAAATGGCGTTTCTGTCGTAGTCAGAACATTGAAACGGTGCGGTATTTTCTTTTACCTGATCAACATTTGCCATAGTACTAAGCATACATGAGATACCTTCGTTTTGGTACAATTTCAACAAGGCTGTCTGTACCAAAGACCATTGACTAGAATTTTCAACTTTTATCAAATTATTCAGCTTGGGAATAGTTCCGCCGCCGAGTGAATTCATTGTCAATATTCCGATACCGTTTTCATGGGCGAATGAAATTAAATCTTCGTATTCTTTCAGATTTAAAATATTTACAGAAATTGTACAGCCTGAAAAAATTCCGCTTTCTAAAATTTTTCGTGTATCTTTTACGTTAGCATGAGACGAAACGCAAATGTGTTCGATAATGCCTTCGTCACGCGCTTTAATTAAACCGTCCAGCGTATGCCCTTTTTTCGCCGCCGCCAAAAATTCGTTATAAGAATGAGGATGCCATAAAAATCCAAAAGTTGCATGATCTATTCCCATTCTTTTTATAGAAGAATCAATTCTTTTTCGTGCGGCGTACTCTGAAGGATCTTCAGCAAACATTGTTTTGACGGAAGTATAAATGGAAAGATTTTCGCCTTTCAATTTCTCAAAGGCAATACGGACAATATCTTCAGCTTTACCCAAAGAGTAATTGTGACCGCAGTCAATATAGTTTATTCCTGCGCGCAGACCATAGCACAAAACGTCAGCCGTTTTATTCAAGCCTTCGTCGGACGTTAAATCTGCAGGAGAAAATCTATTTGTCCCAAAACCTATTGCCGATAAAGATTTCCCTGTCTTACCGAATTTTCTATAAATTATGCTAACTGCTCGCCCGAAGGAACGCTTTTAGCTTTATGTGGCATTGTGCAGTACTGACAAGCATCTATGGCGTGTAACCTTTTAATTGCTTCCATTTCAAACGCCAATTCTTCTGGCGTACAATCGTGAATATGTATAGTTTCCTTAGGCAATTCTTTAAGTTTTTTTAATCTTATTCCTGCATATTGATGTGGACATACGTACAAAAC
>CAMJAZ010000047.1 GCA_946403735.1 uncultured Selenomonadales bacterium | reverse complement strand
GTCAAATAACATTGATTCATACATGAAAATTTTGCGGAAAAAGTTAAATGAAGTCGACGGCAATATCTCAATAAAAACTGTACGCGGCATTGGTTATCGCTTAGAAGCCTAAAAATAATTAAGAATTAAGAATGAAGAATTAAGAATTATTTTTCCCTAAAAGCTGAAAGCTAACATGAGGATTTTTTGAATGGAAATTTTTAGGAGTATCCGCCTACGCTTAACGCTTGTGTACGCGATAATCATGGGAATTTTTTTAATACTGCTGATTTTTCTAGTTCACAAGTCAATGGATTGGGCAATGTTTTCTGAACAGGCGCAAGAAATTTCCGACGCGGCGGACGGTGTAGCGGAGGCGCAAGCTTACCACATACGTCATCCCAATGCCGCCGTTGATGAAAATCGTTACTATAAAAATACTAACGACAGATTATTTTTCTATATCTTCACGCCAGACGGTCAACTCCTAGATTTTGTACGCGCATCTTTCAGAATCGAGCCGTTCATTTTGGAATTTATGGCGCCAGAAAAATTTAAAGAAGCTGAAGTAAAAGTTTTTGACTTGCCTAGTGAATCGGGACGCTTAATCAACGTAATGATGACTATGAAAACTATTCAAGTCGACGACATGGAACAGTTTGTGTACGTGGGAAAAGACGTAACGGCGCTTTATTCAGGCTTGCAGAAGGCGACGTACATTTTAGTTTTCTTGGGATTAATCGCGTTGATAATCGCGTCGGTATTCGGTCACATAATGGCGGGACGTGCAATAATTCCGCTCAAGGAAGCTTACGAAAAACAAAAACAATTCGCGGCTGATGCGTCACATGAACTTAGAACGCCGCTAGCCGTCGTCATGGCGTCAGCAGATTTACTTATGGCTGATCCGTCGATTGACAATCCATTTTTAAAGGAAGTTATCGGCGACGTGAAAAGCGAAGTTAAAAAGATGACGCAACTTGTAAGTGATTTACTTATGGTTGCACGAAGTGATAATAACGCATTAAAAGTTAAAATTCAGCGTGTCGACTTAGGCGACCTCTTGGAACAAAATGTACGAATGATGACGCCGCTTGCCGAAAAAAAAGAAATTTCCCTTGTCGGAGGAAATTTCAGAAAAGTTATGATTGACTGCGACGAACAAAAGATTAAGCAGTTAATTTTAATTCTTGTCGACAACGCGATTAAGTACACGCCAAACGGTGGCAACGTTACGGTTGAAATGGGCGAAGAGACCGCGCAGAAAGTTTATTTTTTTGTGAAGGATAGCGGCATTGGCATTGCGCCTGAAGATCAGAAAAAAATTTTTGAGCGCTTTTACCGAGTAGATAAAGCGCGTTCCCGTGAGATGGGCGGCAATGGTTTAGGCTTGTCAATCGCTACAGAAATTTTGCGCATACACAGCGGAAAAATCTTTGTGGACTCCGAACCTGGTCAAGGTACGACGTTTACAGTTGAACTTAAGCGCAATTTAGAAAAATAATCGAGTTGATAAAAAATAAAAAATAGTATTTAAAATATTGTAAACATCATGGCGCGCAAGGACGCGCGCCCGCCCGCGCAAATCGCGTGATGCGATTTCAGCGGGCTGTTTCTTTTTGCTACTTTTTCTTTGCGCCAAAGAAAAAGTAGGTTAATAAAATTTAAACTTATTCAACAAGAAATAATTTTTTTAATGCCCAAAACGTAAATTTTCAGAATGCCCCATCCTCTGCTTAACCGTAGCGGTTTGCTTTGTTAAATGCTCCAAAATTTCGTAATGGGCGGCAATTATATTTTTCGCATTAAAAAGTAGAGTCTTTACTTTCGAATGCAAACTTAGTCCAATGCTGTAGCCGAAGGCATTGCCTAAAAGTTCGCCGATAAATCCGCCTACAAAAGATCCAGTAATTGGTACAGCTGCAAATGCCGTTGCACCAATTACCGCGCCTTTTATGCCCAAACTTACCGCGCAAATTGCCGCAGTTGAAACTTTGCTGACTTGGTTAAATAACTCAAGACATTTTATTTCGCCGCGTGCATACTGAAACATTGATTTGCTACTTTCTATCGCTATCAACGCCATCGCTGTAAATGCTATCATAGGAGTTGTGCGCGTCAATATCGGTATCAATCGTCTTTCTGCGCCAGCTTTTAATGCGCCAGTCAACGCTAACCGTAAACCGTCTGTAGCACCAGTTTTTAGCGCTAATCGCGTAACTTGTGCCCGCGTCAATCCACCTTTCAACATTGAAAGACCAGAAGTCAACATCATTCCGCAAATTCCAGTTAAAGCGGCGTTTCTACTCAAATTCATAGCAATATTTGTCACGTCATTCATACGGAAATTTATTTGCGCAATATCAACTTGCATCATTCGTTGGTATTGCGTCATTATGGATTTTTTCACGCCAGAGTTTAGCGCATCTTTGCTGATATTTGAAACAGTTGGCGCAGAAGTGGAAATTTTTTCAACGCTTGTTGAAGATTTTTTTACAGAATTATCTTCCTCATCGTCACTGCCTGAATGATGATTATTTTTTATTGAATGAAAATCATTAGACATTTCCAACGACCAATGGTTAATTTTGTCGAGAATTGCATTTTGATGACAAAGCTTTAAAAATAAATTTTCGTCGCCTTCCGCCATTGTCCGCTTTATTTTTTCGTAAAACCAATGCTGACTTCGTAAATTAAAAGTTTGTGACTTCGCCGACTCCACTAAGAAATTTTGCATTGAGTCAACGCTAACTTGAACTTCTCGGCAAAGTTCATCAATTTTTTCTGCAGGCGAATTTGGAAAGTATTCAGTAAAAGTTTCTTTTAACCATTCTTCATCAGTTTGTGAAACGTCGCGCGAAATGTAGGAAAGTAAAAATTTATTCACCAATTCTTCAAGCTCATCTACATTAAGTTTTTCATTTTGTGGCGTTTCCATTGCTATTTCACCTTCATTATCATAAACTTCAACTTCTCTTAAGATTAACTTTTTTCTGCTCGTTATCATTGTCTTTATCATTACCAAAAATCCATTTTAAAAAGGTATTCGTTTTGCGGAAAAAATTTACAGCTAATCTGACAAACGCCCTTTTTAAACGAACTTCCCATTTTAATTTGGGCAAACCTTGTTCATTAATTTTTCTTTCTTCTTCATCCCATTCTTTAGTTTTGTCGTGCCAATCATCCAATATTTCCCTAGCCCATTTATTTATAAAGTCGACTATCTTGCTAAACAAATTTTTCGAGACTGAAAAAATTTTGCCAGGCAGATCCTTCAAATTTATCGCACGAAGTTTGAACCAGTATAAAAAATCCTCTGTGTTACGTTCGGACGCATTTTTATAATCATGTTGCATGAACGTTTGATAAATTCTTTTCAGCTGTTGCCAGCCTGACATTTTATGCGTAGCTTTTATAACTTCATTAACATGTTCAGTACTGAATTTAGGCTTTTTATTTTCGTTAGTTGAATTTTTTTCGTTGACAAATTCAATGAAAGAATTTTCGACAGTTGCAGATACAATTCCCTCAATATCTGCACTGCTAAGCCCCAAACTGTTCTGCACCATTTTTTCAATATCTTTTTTTTCTTCTTCAGATGTCGTCTCAAAATTAAATTCTTTATTATTTTTAACCTTGTCGATATAAATTTCAAAAATCTGTTTACGTTCCTGCGAATTGGGCGTTCCAACGTAAAAAATTTCGTCGAATCGACCTTTACGTAAAAGTTCAGGCGGAAGTTGTGAAAGATTATTTGCAGTCGCCACGACAAAAACAGGTTTAGTTTTCTCCTGCATCCACGTTAAAAAAGTTCCAAATAAGCGCGTAGCAACTTCCGCGCCGCCGTCGCCGCCGACACCTGCAAACGCCTTTTCAAGTTCATCAATCCAAAGTATGCAAGGCGAAATAACTTCTGCCTGTTGAGTAGCTCGCCGCATATTTTTTTCTGATTCGCCGACGTACTTGCCGAAAATTTTGCCCATATCCAGACGTAAAAGCGGCATATCGAACATTGAGGCAGTTACTTTTGCCGTCAAAGTTTTTCCGCAACCAGGCATACCGACAATTAAAATGCCTTTCGGAATTTTTATGCCGCATTTTAAAGCTAAATTCATATTCTTGAAAATTTTTTCTTTATTCCTTAGCCACGCCTTTAAAATTTCAAGCCCGCCAATATCGCCTTCCTTTTCAGCTACTTCAACCATTTCAAGAATATTTGTCTTCTGAATCATTTGCTTTTTCGTTTCAAAAATTAAATCCATATCGGTTGAATTTAATTCACCGTCGCGCGAAAATGCCAGCGATAAAATGCTGATTATCGTGAACTCGGAAAGACCTTTGAACGCATCGACAAATTTGTTTATTAAAATTTCAGAAGGAATTTTAGCGCCTTGATTTTCACAAAAATCTACAACTAAATTGTAAATTTCTTTTTCCGTCAAATTTATTTTCAGTACGGTCACAAAATGTTCTAATGATTGCGGTATATTCCAATCTGATGAAACGATTATGATGTTACAACTTTCAATTTGCCCGTTATAAATCATTCGCGAAATATATTTTAACTGCGCGATAACTTCAAAATCATTCAGCTGTTCATTTAAATCTTTTAAAACTAAAATTGACGACTGCAGGTCAAATTTCGTTTGTTCGTCTGAATCACGCAGACCACGAAAATCATCAATAAAAAATTTCAGCGTATATTTCAGCGACCATTGACAATCAAAATTTGACGTTAATTCGCCATTTTCATTGTAAACTAAAAGCCCTTCAGCTTCACTCCATTCAAAAATATGGCGGCTTACGGCGGCATTTCTTATAATTTCGTCCGCTTTATCTTCCTCAAAATTATCAATGTAAATAAGTGGAAACCCTGCGTCAAGGTACTGAATCAATTTATCTTCAGCAATTTCTAAGCCAGTTTTATTTATATCGGTATCCGCAGACTTTATAGCAGTTTTGGGAATGGTAATGGGATTAACGGGACGTGAATTTCCCATAAAATCTACTGTATGAGTTCTTATTTTTATGTTGTTAAATTTATTTTTGTTTTGAGGATCACTGATAAAATGTTTAAGCTTGCCTTCCTCAAGCACAGTTTCTTTGCCGTCGGCAGATGCATAAAAAATTTGTATTTCAGGTACATATTCTGAAGATATTTTGTTAAGCCCAATAAAGCGCAAATTCGTATAAAAAACGTCCACCAACTTCAAAGAGTATGGAAATTTTTTTCTTACGAGATAAATTGTATTGGAAGAGTTTTTTTGACGCTTGGATTTTTCAATTATTTCATCAAGTTCATCTTGAGTACGGGCAATTCTATCAACATCTTTTAAAATTTCGTCTTTTTCGTCTTCATTTCCTAAAGCAACAAATTGGTTTATTTCGTGTTCTTTTTTCAGAATCTGTTCAATAATTTGGACACTCTCAATATTTTCAGCGGCGGTTGTAGTTGATTCTGAAATTTCTAGAATTTGGCTAAGTTGTTCAACGAGTTCAGCCGTATCGTATTTTTTATAGTTAGACGAACCGTCAATAGTCAACAGCAACTTTTGTGAATCGTAAAATTTTTTCAGCTCTTCAATGGCGTGGCATTTTTCCTCTGGATAGTTATGATTACGAAGCCAGCTTGAAAGTTTTCCGTTTAAAAAATATCGAATAGCTTCGCTCATGTCGAAGTATTTATGAAATTCTTCTAAAGTACGGACTTCCTTATCATCTTTTAAGTAAAGGGCGAACTTAATTTTTTTAGATATTTTATTGGGCATAATAATTTCCTTCTGTACTTTGACAAGATTTTAATTCGCTTCGTCAGCCAGCCGTAAAAGTTTCAATTCGTAAGGATCACTTGAAGTTGGCGTCGCGTGATGTTTGGCGACAATCTTAGCCTCACGAAACAAGCCAATCTGTTGCAGTTTACGTCCACCAATTTCCGCGTGGTGACGGTAAATATAAATCAGCTTATTTCCTTTAAGTTCCAGCCTGTTAGCAAAACTAGGGAACCAATCCGTGACAATGACTGTAAAAATTTTGCCGAAAATTCCCATATCGCCTTTTACGCGTCCAACGTCATGGAGGAGCGCACAACGTATCAGAAATTCGCGGTCGATACCTTTTTTGTCTTGAATTACAAGCCGTTCAATCGTGTACGCCGTCCGTAAGCAATGATATTGATCTGCGGTACTCATTGCGAAAAATAATTTTTGCTCCTCCGCGTTCAAATGTGCCGCTAAATATTTCCCGTCGTCAGGCGTTACTTTCGCCGTCAACGCTTGAAAAAATTGCTTGACTCTTCTAAGCATCAACCTAAATTCCTTCCAATTAAATTATTTAGTAATTGTTATTTATAAATTTAAAGTTGGTAAATTTTTAAATTTTTTATTCTTCGCCGAAATAAATCAACTCATCAAAATTTTTTGAAACGCTGATTCGTGTTGCCTCTTCCAAATTTTGCGGTGTAAGTGACAATTCGACAACTTTTCCTGCTGTACGAAGTTCCACCGCTTTACGAATAGCCGCTTCAGCCTGCGTTTCATGATAGCTTACATAACAATCACGCGCTGAAAAATTTTCCTCGACGCCTTGAAGTTCACGAGCCTGCAAAATTCTTTCAATGCCAAGTGCAAATCCTGTTGCAGGACACGCCAGCCCAAAATCTTTTAGCATATGATCATAGCGTCCGCCGCCTGCAAGCGAATAGCCAACATTCGGCGCGTAAGCCTCAAATACCATGCCCGTGTAATATTCAAAGTCACGAATTATTCCCAAGTCAAAAATAATTTTGTCTGCGTCGCCATAAACTTGCAACAACTTGTAAATCTCCGCTAAATTGTCTAGCGCCTGTTGAGATTTTTTATTTGCCGAAATTTCATCTGCGCGGTTTAAAATATCGAAGTCGCCGCGAAGTTTAGGAATTTCTTTCAACGCCGCCGCGCCGTCTAAGCCGTCAACAATTTTTTCCAGCCCAACTATATCGTGACTTTCAATCGCCGCTTTAATTTTACTTTGTATGTCAAGCGGCAAATTAAATTGCTCCATTAAGCCGCTAGCAAATCCAACTTGCCCTAAGCAAATTTTAAAATCCTGCAAGCCAGCAACTTTCAAACTTTGTACGGCAAGCGCAATAATTTCCGCGTCCGCAAATGCATTCGACACGCCTAAAAGTTCAACGCCAGCTTGATAAAATTCACATTGACGTTGCGGTTGGTTCTGTCTGAATCGAAAGACGCTTGTATTGTAGGAAAGTTTCAGCGGCAATTCCATTTCTTTCACTCTGCTGACGACAAGCCGCGCTATTGGCGTCGTCATTTCGTGATGAAGTGCCAGCGTTCGGTTTTTTTGGTCGAACATTTTAAATAAATTTTGCTCGACTGTTCCGCCTGACATTTTCAACGTTTCTAAAAATTCCATTGTCGGCGTGACAACTTCTTCATAGCCGTAGCTGGCGAAAAGTTTTGCTAAGCGATTTTCAATTTCACGTTTAGCCGCCGCCTCTTTCGGCAAAAAATCTCTCGTACCAAATGGAGTTTCTAATAATGAAGAATGCTTAATGCGTAATGCGTAATTATTTTTCATTGCGATTTAACCTCTAATTCCAATTAAAGCAGAAATTCTTCCAGTTTCACTCAAATTTTTTTGACGCGCGGCGCGGTACGAAAAATAAAAATTTGAATGACAGCAAGTACATTCGCCAGCCACGTCAATATTTTTTTCGGGCAAGCCAACTTCCATAAGCTGAATTTTATTTGCCGCCCAAAGATCTAAGTAAATTTTTCCGTCGCGCTTGATAATCAGTTCGTCGACGTGCGCGGGAAAATTTTTTTCGCAAACTTCTTTGACATTTGCGCCGACTTCGTAGCAACACGCGCCGATTGAAGGTCCAATGCCGATTAAACAATTTTCAGCCGTCGTACCAAAATTTTCACGCATTGCTAAAAAAGTTTTCGCGGCAATCCTATTCAACGTACCTTTCCAGCCGCCGTGCGCAAGTCCTACCGCGCAGTTTTCCACGTCCACAAAAAAAATTGGTACGCAATCAGCGAAACACAACATTAACGGCAAATTTTTAACGTTGGTTATAAGCGCGTCCGTTTCTTTAATTGAATCGTCGTAAGCTTGACTGCCGCGCCCCCTGTGAATTTCTTCGACGCGAAAAATTTTATCGCCGTGAATTTGATTCGGTGTCACAATATCTTCAAGCTTAAAGCCCAATGACTGCGCGAACTTTTTACGGTTAGCCAAAACATTTTCCGCAACGTCGC
>CAMJAZ010000046.1 GCA_946403735.1 uncultured Selenomonadales bacterium | reverse complement strand
AATAGAATTAGCGGCAATTACTTCACTTGTGCCGTCAGTATAAGTTACAGTAAGTGTAGCAATTTCTTGGTCATTTGCAACTTGAGTAGCATCGCCAGACGGGTCGGCGGTGTAAGTAATACTTGTAATAGTCAATGCGCCAGCGTCGAGGTTGCCTGCATAAGTCAAGTTAGTAGTTTGAGTAGCTGGCATAGTTTTACCAGCTTGAATGACGATATTTTCAGGTACAGCAGAAGTTGAAAGCGTGCCGTCGATAGCGTTCCAACCTTGTACGAAGTAACCACTGCCAGGCAGTACGTAGTTACCATTAGCGTCAAATTCAAAAGCGCCGTCGCGTGTAAAGAAAGTGTCAGTGCCTTTTTTGAGGACTAAGAAACCGTTGCCTGAAAGTGAAACGTCTGTATTTTTGCCAGTCGCTTGAGCAGAACCGTCAGTCATAAGCATATCGATACTTGACACTGCCTCACCTAAACCAATTTGTCGTGGGTTAGTACCACCAGTAGTTCCATTAGGTCGAGACGCGCCGTAGGAAGTCTGTGAAAGCATATCAGAAAATGTGACGCGGCTGGATTTAAAACCGATTGTGTTAATGTTAGAAATATTGTTCCCGATAACGTCCATTCTGGTTTGATGTGACTTAATGCCCGAAACGCCGGAATAAAGGGAACGCATCATAGTAATCACCTACTCCTTTACTAATTCGGCTTAATGCCGATGGGTCAGATTTTATACGACGCTCCATGTCAAAATCAAGCGCTACTCAAAAAAATTCCGTTTAACGAGCTGGTCTGACCTAAAACTTTTGTGAATCAATTTCAAATTTTAAGTTCACTTGTTTTAATATATCGGATATTGATATTTTCAACTTAAGAAAAATTTTTGCATTGTAACTGTAGAAAACTTTTAGCTACAAATTTATTTTTATGTCGGCAAAGTCAATTACTGCTTGCCGATGCGTCGCAATTATGATTGTCTTGCGCAGAGAAAATTTTTTCAGCAAATTTAGTACGCGCAATTCGTTTTCGGCGTCGAGTCCTGCCGTCGGTTCGTCCAAAATTAAAATCGGTACGTCTTTTAAAACTGCGCGGATTATTCCTAAACGTTGAAGTTGTCCACGACTTAATTTTTGCGCTGATTGTAAGTTCAGCGGCAAGTTCAACGTCGTTAAAAGTTCGTAAAGTTGGGACGTGTCAAGTTGATTAAACATTGAAAAGTTTTCCGCCAATGTTCCGTCGAACATGTGCGGAGCTTGCGGCATATATGAAATTTTTGAAAGTAATGATTCACGTTGCATTTTCGACGTTGGCAGGTCGTTTAAAAAAATTTCGCCGTTAGTCGGTACGTTCAAGCCAGCTAAAAGTTTTAGTAGCGTCGATTTGCCGCAACCCGATTCGCCGATTAACGCAGTAACTTTGCCAGCTGGAAATTTTAAGCTGACGTTTTGAAGTGTCGGACGAAATTTTTTAGGGTACGTGAAAGTTACATTGTCGACGAAAATTTCAGGCGGCATTAAAATTTTTTCAACCGTACAAACTTTTTCCGCAGGTCGTGACAAAAAATCTTTCAGCCGTTCATACGCCGATTTTGTCGAAACTGCGACGTGGAAGGCGACGCCCAATTTCCTAATCGGCAGGAAAAATTCTGGCGCAATTAATAATAAAAATAAAGCCGCATCAAATTCTACGCTACCTGCAACTAGCCGAAGCCCCAGCGTGACGGCAACTAGCGCAATGCTTAAAGTTGTGATTAATTCCAGCGCGAATGACGACACGAAGGCGAATTTCAAAACTTCAAGCGTTGCGGCTGATGATTTTTCAGACGTTACCTTCAATTTTTCTGCGGCAAAATTTATTCGTCCAAATATTTTTAACGTCGTCACGGCAGATAAAATTTCGCGGAATTCGCCATTCAACTTTTCCAATGCTGACAATGCACGTAAATTTTTTTCAGCCGTCACCTTGCCGATTAAGTACAAAAGAAATGGCGCTATTGGCAACGTGACAAATAAAATTGCCGCCGTTAGTAAATCTGTAGCCGCCGCGCAGATTAAAAACATCGGCAGTAAAATTATTGTTGCCACGATATTCGGTGCAACTTTCATGAAAAATTCGTCGAGCGTTTTAACCGTGTCAAAAATTATCGTTAAAAGTTCGCCGCTTGAAAGTTCGCGCTGAAAAATTTCTTCGTGAAAACTTTTTCGTGTTGAAGTTTGAACTTCGACTGACAACGCTAAAAATCTTTTCGCGCTGAAGTTTGAAAGTAAAATTCGTGCAGTCCATACAAAAAAAATTCCGACAAAAAATTTTAGTGACGGCGAATTTACAAGCAGTACTAAAATTTTTGCGGCAAGCAAAATTAAAATGCCTTCGACGAATTTGCACGCGGCAATTTCAATACAAATTTTTTTATGGCGTCTTACAAAGTCTATAATCTTCGACACGAAAATCTTCCTTAAAATTTTAAAAAGCCCAAGCGTGAACTTGAGCTGTTAATTTCTTTATGGTGGAGATGAGGAGAATCGAACTCCTGTCCGAAAATGACGTTACCCAGCTTTCTCCGAGCGCAGACGGTGATTAAATCTCAATCGTTACAAGTTCGCCGACAACCTTGCAAAAATCCAGTGTCGTGAAATTTTCCGAATCGCTACGACACACTTGCAAAACGGTATCTCGCTTTGACCTCTGATTACGACTTAGCGAGAAGTCAGCCGCCAGAGGTAGCCTACGCGGCTAAAGCGTACTCTTCGTTCGCTTTTATTTTAAAAAGTTTTTCCCCTTACTAAATCGGTTCGAGGAGCCCGATGCTCGCTTACCAAATCCCATACATCCCCGTCGAAACCATTACATCCCCTTAGTATGTATTAGCTTTTAGGATTTTTAAGTTGTGAAAGTTTAGCATAAGAAAAATTTTTTGTCAATTCCATAAGCTCACGGTAAAGCGGGAATTTCTTTAGCAACGGCTGAATCGTGAATCAATTCTTCAATGCGCTGATCTAAGATAAGTTCCTGCTTATGCAAACTTTCCGCCGTATCAAATGCCGCTGAATTATCTTCCAGCAAGCCGCTTGAATAAAATTGCCAAGCTTGAATAGTGACGGCAGTTGATTCTTTGCGCAAATTTGCCAAGTACGCCGCGCCCTGCGGTACAGGAATTTCATTCAATTCAGCCTGTCTAGCACTCAACATTGGAATTATAGTTTGGTTAATGTACTCTGCAATTTGAATGCGCCTATCTTCCGAGATAATCCCTGTTGAAGTTTGTTGAAGGTACGCGAAAGTTGACTGTTCACCTAAGAAAATATCGTTGTATTTGTCAACAATTTCGCTTGTCGCGTCAATGTAATTTGACAAATCTTCTTTCAATGCAGGTGAAACGGTGTCGAGGTATTCACGATAATTTTCGACGCGTACAACTTTCCAATCGTTGCCGCCAAGTTTAAAGCTTATGCCAGGAATTTTAAAAGTTTCGCCAAAAAGTTCAAAGCTAGTTCCGCCAATGTTAATTCCGCCGCCGTAATTTTCAAGCGTAACTTTCAGCGTAAAAGGTTTCTGCGTATAATCTTCGACAACTTTAACGTCAGCCGTCGCCTTATCGCCCAAGTTGTCAACATTTTCAACGCCGACGATTGAAGTGTGGCGAATCAAACTGCGTTCAAGGAGTAAATCAAAATCAATGCCAAGTTGCCGACCTTTCAACATTTCTTCGGGCAAAGTCCACTTTCCAGTATTCAGCCGCGTTTTAATGACTTTCACTGCGCCATTGCACATTTGAGTACGAATCAAGACGTAAAAATTTTCAAAGACTGCGCGTTCATGGTCAGTCAGCTGTTTATCGTACTTGAACATATCACCAGTTAAATCATCGTAAGCCGTCAGCGTGACGGAATCAAAGTCAACGTGATCTTGAAAAATTGTCGTGTCGTCTGAATGCAGTGATTCAAGCGCTTCAGTCATCGCGTAGCTAGGCGTTTTCGTGTAGCTGATGACGTACCAAACAATGCAACTCATCACTGCTACTATGAACAGTGAAAATACAATCCATTCGTTACGGCGTCTACGTCTGCGCCTTTCAAGTTTTCTTTTCCAAGTTATATCGTCCATAATTCTCCAAAAAAACTATATGATTTTGAAAAATTATATCAATATCGAAAGTTTTTGTCTACACGGGCATTTCATAAATTTATCATAAAAATTTCTAGAATTTAAAGTAGATAAAAGGTTATCTTTGATAGAAAGGCTATAGGAAATTATAATTTCTTTAAATATCTCAAGCGTGTATCCTTCGCCTGTGATTGTTACTTCGTCTTCAACAATGTACAACTAAATTTTAATTATATCAATATTGATATGATTAATAATAGTGTATTAAGCTTAGATAAATTTAGGTGCTTAAATTAAATTTATCTGAAAAGTATTAATTTATTCTGATTATGAGATTAAATTTTTTCATTAAATTTAAAATCCTTCAGTAATGTCAAATGTTAAAGTGATCAGATTTTTTGCGAAGGGAGTCAATCAATTATGGACGGAGGTTTTTTTGACATTCAAACATTTTAAACCAGACAACAGCAATAACGATGCTGTTGTCACGGAAAATGCGGAGTCACGATTGCAAGCAGTAACGACAATGACAGCGTTTATAATCATCATGGCAGTACCGTATCCGTTTATGGCGGTGTCGGCAATGATACGACAATCATTACTGGCGAAGGTAAAGATACAGTTGATATTGGATATTCAGTAAATGAAATTACCAACAAAATATAAAATTTAATTTCTCATTGAAATAACTGGTGCGGGTATTCTGCCGCCACGTGCAATAAAAGCATCTGAACTCCAATCACTTTTCACTGGAACAATAGGACAATGACCTAACAAGCCGCCATATTCAACCGTGTCACCAACTTTAGCATTTGGCACGGGAATAATTCTTACCGCCGTTGTTTTATTGTTCACGACGCCTATTGCCGCTTCATCTGCAATAATGCCGCTAATCGTAGCCGCGCTTACATCTCCTGCAACTGCAATCATATCAAGCCCGACGCTACAAACACAAGTCATAGCCTCCAACTTTTCAATCGTTAAACTTCCACTTTCAACGGCGGCTATCATTCCTTCATCTTCACTTACTGGAATAAACGCGCCACTAAGTCCGCCGACGTGTGAACTTGCCATAAGTCCACCTTTTTTAACAGCGTCATTCAGCAGAGCAAGCGCGGCAGTTGTACCAGGTGCGCCGCAACTTTCAAGTCCCATTTCCTCCAAAATTCGCGCGACTGAATCACCAACGGCGGGAGTTGGGGCAAGCGATAAATCGATAATGCCAAATGGTACGCCTAAACGTTTTGACGCCTCTTTAGCTACAAGTTGACCGACACGAGTTATTTTGAACGCTGTACGTTTAATCATTTCGGCAATTTCGGTAAAGTCAGCGCCTTTTAAATCTTCAAGCGCGTGTTTTACGACGCCAGGTCCAGATACGCCGACATTAATAATTTTATCAGCCTCACTTACGCCGTGAAATGCTCCCGCCATAAATGGATTATCACTTGGCGCGTTGGCAAATACAACTAACTTTGCACAGCCTATAGCTTGACGATCGCGCGTAAGTTCGGCGGTACGTTTAATGACTTCGCCCATTTCGCGGACACAGTCCATATTTATACCCGCCTTAGTCGACGCTAAATTTATTGAGCCGCAAACTAAATCGGTACTTGCAAGCGCTTGCGGAATTGATTCAATTAAAATTCTATCGCCCTGCGTGTAACCTTTTTCGACTAGTGCACTAAATCCGCCAATAAAATTTACGCCAACTTCCTTAGCGGCTTTATCAAGCGTTTCAGCGATTGGTACGTAGCTATCACATTTGCAAGATTCAGCGGCAATGGCAATAGGCGTTACGGAAATTCTTTTGTGGATAATCGGCACACCGTATTCAGCGGCAATATCTTCACCAGTCTGCACGAGAAATTCAGCGGACTTTGTGACTTTATCGTAGACGTTACGACAAAATTCATGCAAATTGGGGTGGGCGCAATCGCGCAGTGAAATTCCCATTGTGATTGTCCGCACGTCAAGTTTATTTTCTGTTATCATTCGATTAGTTTCTAAAATGTCTTCGATTGTTATCAAATTTTTCATCTCCAAAATTTTATTGCAAGGATTATAATTTTATATGCGGAATTGTTCAAGGAAAATTTTTTTATTAAGGAGAAAATTATGACGGACGAAAAAATTTTGAAGTTGAAGTTGGAAGTTTTAGACGAAGTTGCAGAAATTTTTAAACGCGTCGATGAAGTTGCAGAATTTAATACGCTGAAAGTTTTAAATTCAATGCGCGAAGTTAAAGTTTCAGATGCGCATTTCAAAACTTCGACAGGCTACGCTTATGGTGATATTGGACGCGAAAAGCTGGAGGAACTTTACGTGAAAATTTTTAAAGCTGAATCGGCGCTTGTACGTACGCAATTTGTTTCTGGCACTCACGCGCTTGCAACAGTTTTATTTGGAATTTTGCGACCAGGTGACGAAATGATTTCATTGACTGGCGCACCGTACGACACAATGCAAACTGTTATCGGTCACGCCGTCAAATCTAAAGGCTCATTAAAAGAATTTGGCGTTGGCTACCGTGAAATTGATTTGACGAATGAAACAAATTATTTTGACGCAATAAAAAATGTCGTGACGGCGAAAACGAAATTGGCGCTTATTCAAAAGTCACGCGGCTATTCAACGCGAAAAACTTTGACGGTTGATGACATTGAAAAAATCTGCGCGGCGGTGAAGTCTGCAAATAAAAATTGCGTAACATTCATTGATAATTGCTACGGTGAATTTGTTGAACGTCGTGAACCGATTGAGGCGGGCGCTGACATTGTGGCGGGAAGTTTGATAAAAAATATTGGCGGTGGACTTGCACCAACAGGCGGTTATATCGTCGGTCGACGTGATTTAGTTGAACTTACCGCGTACAGATTGACGGCACCAGGTATGGGCGGCGAACTTGGCGCAAGTTTAGGGACACCGCGTCTTTTGTATCAAGGATTATTCGTAGCTCCACACGTCACGGCGCAAGCGTTGAAAGGTGCAATTTTCGCGGCAGGAATTTTTTCACGATTAGGCTACAAAGTTTTTCCAGCGACGAAAGATTTTCGCGGCGATATAATTCAAGCGATTGAGTTAAACCGCGCAGAAAAGTTGATAGCATTTTGCAGAGCGATACAAAAATTTTCGCCAGTTGATTCGTACGCCGTACCAGAGGCGTGGGCAATGCCGGGCTATGAAGATGAAGTGATTATGGCGGCTGGAACTTTCGTTCAAGGCGCGTCAATCGAACTTAGCGCCGATGGACCATTGCGCGAACCTTACGCGGTTTATTTGCAGGGCGGCTTGACTTTTGAACACGCTAAATTGGCAATTTTGGAAGCGGCTAGAGCTAGCGTGCAATAAACGTTCAGCCGAACCAGTTAAAAATTAGTACCAAGCCGCCACGCCACTTAAACAAATTTCCTCACCGTTTTTATATGGGCTACGAACAAAATTACAAGCGTGCATAGCATAACTTATAGGGTACTTGTCAACTAATTTTTCAAAAATCCATTTGTCCGAAGCAACAAAATATTTAACTACACCATATTCCCCGACAGCTTTTGTCTGTTCAGGATAATACTGTACTTTTATATACTCATCATTTTTTTCAACAACTTCTACCCACTCCATTACCAATCGCCCCTTTCTTTTAACCATTTTTCTAATGCGGCTTTAAGTTGCATTTACGCTCAGTTATTTTATGAGCTGTACTATAATCATATTTATAGCGCGTCATCAAATAAAGTTCAAGTCGTTCGTGCTTTAAAAGAATTAAATTGTGTGGCTGAATGTTGATACCTTCTATAATTCGCTTGAAATATTCCGCCATATTATAATCAGGGTCAAAAGTTTTAAAACAAGAATTTAGATTGTGTTTTTTTATAAAAATATGCTCAAATATTTTTTCGGCACTTTTAATATGAATATATCCATTTTGCGAAATGTTTTTTATAAAGTTATCTTTATTTTGCCGCGTTTCATTATAAAAATCAGTAGCAACTTTGTCGCGCTTTTCATATGTAGTGTCATTTTTGTTATTTAATATATTGCCTAATGCGCCGCTTGAATGATTATTCGCTTTATATTCAGCGTCTTTAGCTTTTCGCCAATCTTCCAGCGTCTTCGTTTTATCTATATAAACCGCTTTCCAGTCAGCATAGCGCATATCTGCTGGTATTTTTATCC
>CAMJAZ010000045.1 GCA_946403735.1 uncultured Selenomonadales bacterium | reverse complement strand
AAAACTTCATGCACGCGGACCTATGGGATTGGAAGCTTTAACTACTATGAAATATTTAGTGGAAGGTTACGGACAGACCAGATGAAATTAACCCACAAATTATTAAAAGCCGCTGAATTTGGTAGTACCAATTCTATGGTAAAAATCGGCGTAAAATATCATTTTGGTGACGGTGCTAAACAAAATTATAATCAAGCTTTAAAATGGCATAGAAAAGCCGCTGCACTTGGTGACGCTGACGCTATGAACAAAGTCGGCTACTCTTATAATTATGGGCTTGGCGTCACTAAAAATTTAATTACAGCGCGTGAGTGGTACGAAAAAGCGGCTACTGCTGGAAGTGTAAAAGCAATCTACAATCTTGGGGTATTCTATGTTCATGGTTTCGGCGTGGAAAAAGATTATTTCAAGGCACTTGAATGGTTTAGAAAAGCCGCCGCAATTGATGATTCAGACGCTATGAATAATCTAGGTATTTTATACTCTAAAGGTCAAGGCGTGGAGGAAAATTTGGATAAGGCGCTTGAATGGTATGAAAAAGCCGCCGCGTCTGGTAACAAAGTGGCAATTAAAAATCGTAACTTATTGTATAATTTTAAAAACGTGAAAGCCGCCGCTGAAAATGGCGATGCTGACGCTATGTACTACTTAGGCGAAATGTACGAAGAAGGCAAAGGCGTTGCAGAAAATTTAGATAAAGCTTTTGAGTGGTGGGAAAAATCCCTCGCATTAGGCAATTTCGACGCATTTTTTTCACTCGGCTGGATATATAATAATATTGCCGCTGTCAAAAAAGTTTTGAATCAAGCTGTTGCACATTGGGAACAAGCCGCCGCCTTAGGTGACATGGAGGCTATGCGCCATATCGGTTGTATTTACGATGCTTTTTCGGGGTATGAAAAAAATTTTGATAAAGCGCTTGAATGGTATGAAAAAGCCGCCGCGCTTGGTGATTCTGACGCAATGTATTTAATAGGCGCAATGTATGAAAATGTGGATGATCCTGAAAAAGATATTGATAAAGCTATTGAATGGTACGAGAAAGCAGCCGAATTAAATCATGCTGGCGCAATGGAAGAACTTAGTAGAATATATTATTACGGCGACGGGGTTGAAAAAATTTTTGATAAGGCAAAAAAATGGCGTGATAAAGCTGATGAAGCTGGGATTTAGTACGTAAAAGAAGATAATAGGTAAACAAGATGAGCGAAAATGATCCTTTCTTTGAACGGGAAAATAAAAAGCAAATTGACCGTCTATTGGAACGGGCTAAAAGCGGCGACGTATTCGCGGTTTACACTTTCGCAGAATATCTTCACGAAGGAATTTTAGTTGACAAAGACGTTACAGCTGCCGCGAAGTGGTACAAGTTAGCGGCTGATGAAGGTCACGCTGGCGCTATTGAAAAGCTTAATAAAATGTTTGTCGACGGCGAAATTTCCGAAATGTACGTTCCACCGCCTTACATTCCGACTAAAAAGAAAAAATCTTCAACGCCTTCATTTTTCAGCGACAGTAAAAAATCTTCAAATAAAATTTACGACGGAAATTTTGGCAACGTCGACGCAGGACTTTCCGCGCTGTTCAATGATGAGCGTGGCGGTTACGAAGAAAAAACTTTTCACTTCAAAGAAAGTTACAGTAAAAGTAAACGTAGTAACATTTACGATTACGACGAAGATTTTAGCGACAATGACGACGATTGAAAAAATTTTCGGCTACCTTCGCACATTGAGAAATTATTGGCGGACGGCGAAGGGACGACACGACTTTTTAGACTTCCTCCGCGCAGGTTTAATAATTTCGGCGATAAGTTTAATTTTAATTTTCGCGTTGAGGTGATTTACTTTGAAAGTCGGAATATTGGGCGGCACGTTCGACCCGATACATTTGGGACATTTGGCGACGGCAGAATCAGTACGCGAAATTTTCAATCTCGACGAAATTTTATTCATTCCTGCCGCACGACCGCCGCACAAAGTCAATAACAACGTCACGGCGGAAGTTCATCGATTGATGATGACATTTTTGGCTACGAAGTCCAACGAAAAATTTCAAGTGTCACCAATGGAAATTTTACGCGACGGTCTATCGTACACGCTAGAAACTGTCAATGAACTGCATAAAAAATTTGGCGCATCGACAGAATTATTTTTCATAATCGGCGCTGATTCGTTACGTGATTTGCCGACGTGGTATCATTCGCGTGAACTCGTCGAAAAATGCCACTTCATAGCTACGACACGACCAAACGTTGAAGTAAACTTTTCAGACGTTAAAAATTTTTTCGGCAAACTTGGTACGGAAAAAATTCATCAAGTCACGACGCCTAGCATTGAAATTTCTTCAACTGAAATTCGGCGGCGCGTTCAAGCGGGATTGTCAATAAAATATCTTGTCCCTGAAGTTGTCGAAGAGTACATCATAAAGGAGCGGCTTTACTTATGACTGTTGACGAAATGCGCCGCGAATTGCAACGGCGGCTGAATAAAAATCGTTTCGCGCATTCAATCGGCGTGGCGAACACCGCTGTTAAGCTGGCTAAAAAATTTGGCGTCGACGAAGATAAAGCGTACATTGCGGGACTTTTGCACGATTGCGCCCGTGAATTTGAAGATAATGATTTGCCTGCCCAAGCTATTAAACGCGGAATTAAATTTGGTGAAGTTGAAAAAAATTCTCCGCTACTACTCCACGCTTATATTGGCGCACAAATGGTCACGGAAATTTACGGCGTCGACGATAAAGAAATTATTCAGGCGATTTATCGTCACACTGTTGGTGCTAGGAATATGACGGCGCTTGACAAAATTATTTATTTCGCTGATATGATTGAACCGCACAGAAATTATCCAGGCGTTGACAAACTGCGCGAACTTGCTGAAACGTCCGACAATCTCGACGAAATTATTTTAACGGCGCTTAGCGAATCAATTATTTTCGTCGTACAGAAAAACGCGCTTGTACACCCCGCGACGATTGACGCTAGAAATTATTTGTTACTTGGAATAAAATCTTAAAGGTTAATGGGATCAAAAATGCCAAATGCTAATGAGAAAACCGAGAAAAAACCACAAAAAAAAGTTCGCCGAAGACGGAAACTAAAAGTTTTTCGCCTTCTTTTTGTGATTGTTATTCTTGGGCTTTTCATTTCAGCTGTGTTATTTGTTGGCTTGGGAGTGTACAATGCAATAGGTAGCGTGTATAATGAATTTGCGTCGATTTATCAAGGCTACAATGACAGGAAAACTGCGCGGACTGGACCTATTGATCCGAAGTTCGACGGCTACACGAACATTTTAATTTTGGGCGTTGACGACGGCGAAGAAGGTATGCGAAATGCTGACACGATTTTAGTTTTAAGCTTTTCAAATGATACTGGCAAATCGCGGCTAATTTCAATTCCGCGCGATACTTGGATTGAAACAAATTCCGCGCAGGGTAGGATTGGAACTTTTTACGGTTGGGGCGGCGCAAGTTTAATGGTTCGTCACGTTGCCGCGCTGTTAGGAATTTCCATTCACCAATACGTTGTCATCGATATGAATACCTTTGCTGATTTAATCGACGTACTTGGCGGCGTTGACATTTACGTTGAAGAAGATATGGACTATGAAGACCCCGAATCTGGTTTGGAAATTCATTTATCGCAGGGCTATCAACATTTGGACGGTTACGAAGCGCAAAAATATTTGAGATTTCGCGGCGAACGTTTAGGCGACGTTGGACGAGTTCAGCGGCAACAAAAATTTATCAAGTCATTGTACAGCAAAGTTTTACAGCTTGAAACAATTCCTAAACTTCCAGCTATCGCGGAAATTTTCCAAAACCGTATGGAAACTAGCGCGGAAATTTTTGACTCTGCACACTTGGCAAATGTACTGCGCAGAATGAGTAGTGATCCACCAGCTACAACAATGTTGCCAGGTGCTGAAGATGAGGAAGGCGCGTTTATTCCCGATATTGAAGGCGTCGACGCATTGATGGCGGAACTTTTCCCAATTCATGACATTGCCGAAAGTGTACCTAGCGATAATGACAGCGAAAATATTGAGGACAATAATTAAAGCTTGAAAAAATTTTTTGAGGAGGCTAAAATTTTGGACACAAAGGAAATTACATTAAAAATTTGTAAGGCGGCAAGTGCTAAGAAAGCCAGCAACATTATCACGATGAATATGAACGGCATAATGTTTTCTACAGATTATTTTGTCATCTGCAACGCGGCGACGGCTACTCAAGTTCGCGCCATTGCTGACAATATCGAAGAAGAACTTTTGAAGGACGATATAAAATTCAATCACCGTGAAGGTTACAACGAAGCTGAATGGATTTTGCTTGACTACGGCGACGTTGTAGTTCACATTTTCAAAACTGAAAGCCGTGAATATTACGCGCTGGAAAAACTTTGGGGAGATGCTGAAATTAAATCTTATGAAGAATAAAAAATCGTTCGTGAAAAATAAAAATTCTGTTCAAGCTGAAAATTCTACGCAAGCTGAAATAAAATTTAAGCCGATGACTGTTGCCACGTTAAAAGTTGTACGTGTTAGCGACTTCGGCGCATTTCTCAACGCGGAAACTGGAAATTCTGACGACGATATTTTATTGCATAAAACCCAACAGACTGACGAAGTTAAAATTGGCGACGCCGTGAAAGTTTTTCTGTACCTTGACCCGAAAAAAAGATTGACAGCTAGCATGCGCATACCTAAAATGCGTGAGGGACAAATTGCGCGGCTGAAAGTCATCAATAAATCTAGCGACGGAATTTTTCTTGACGTCGGAGCGGAGCGCGGAATTTTTATGCCGTTCGCTGAAATGGTTGGGCGTCCACAAATTGGCGACGTTATATGGGCAAAACTTTATACCGATAAATCAGGGCGGCTTGCAACGTCAATGAAAGTTGCTGATGAAATTCGGCGAGCGTCTAAACCTGCGGAAAATATTCAGCGCGGCGATAAAATTATTGGCGCAATTTACAACATCACTGACGCTGGCGCATTCGTTTTCAGCGAAGAAAGGTATATCGTCTTCATTCCGCAAAAAGAAATTCCCCGCGTACTTAAAGCTGGCGAAGTTGTCGAAGCGCGTATAACATATGTTCGCGAAGACGGCAGACTTGATGCCTCACTGCGCGACGCTAAAGAAAATGCCCTGCACAATGACGCTGAAAAAATTTTTAACTTTATGCGCGAAAACGGCGGAACTTTACCTTTCAATGATAACACGGCGCCTGAAAAAATTTATTCAGTCTTTCATATCAGCAAGGCGGCGTTCAAGCGTGCTATCGGTCATCTTTACAGTGAACAGCGTATCGAAAAAATTTCTGACGGCTGGAAGATTAGGGAGTAGGGAAAATTGTACATAATCGGTTTGACTGGCGGCATTGCTTGCGGAAAATCTTCCATTGCGGAATTGCTCCGAAAATTGGGCGCTAGAACTTTTGACATTGACAAAGAGACGCACAAACTTTTAAAACCTGGCGGCGAACTTTACAATATTTACGTCCGCCACTTTCACCGAAGAATTTTAAAAGACGACGGCGAAATTAATAAATCTATGATCGCCGATATTATCTTTAACAATTACAAAGAGCGTCAATGGATAAATTCCGTAGCGCACCCGATACTTTTAAATCGCACGAGGGATTTTTTAGTTAAATGCGCTAATGCTGGCGAAATTTTAGTTGTCTTAGAAATTCCTTTACTTTTTGAAGCTGGCTGGGAATTTTTAGTTGATGAAGTGTGGGCTGTCCACGTCAATAGAAGTAAACAAATTTGGCGGCTTATGCAACGTGATAAAGTCGATTGGGAAGACGCCGAATTGAGAATCAACGCGCAAATGTCCGCCGATGAAATTGCCGCCCGCGCAGATGTCGTCATCAACAATAAATCTAGTGGCAATTATAAAATTATTCGCAGTCAAGTTTTGCGGGTCGTTCGTCAACGCCTTCCCGCCTTCATTACGATTAATGAAGGTAATTTGAAAAATCTTTACATTAAGCGCACGAAAAATAAAAGTGATGTGGTGAACCTTGCCGAAAGTCAAGAAAATATTTCTAACGATAGCGATTCTAACGCTGATAATCTGCGCGGCGCTACAACTTCCGCCAACGCAGAGAATGTTATACCCGTTCCCTTACCGTGACAAAATAGAAACTCACGCGGCACGTTATCGCGTCGACAGATTTTTAGCAATTTCCGTTATGAAGGTTGAAAGTAACTTTGCGGAAGATGCACGGTCGAAAAGTGGCGCAGTTGGTTTAATGCAGATTATGCCAGAAACGGCGAATTGGATAGCTACACAGCTTGATGAAAAGCCGCCGTCGATTCGGCAGTTGCACAATTCCGACACGAATATTAAATATGGCATTTGGTATTTGGCGGAGCTTGAAGACGAATTTTTTGGCAATGACGTTTTAGCGCTTGCGGCGTACAATGCAGGTCGCGGCAACGTTCATCACTGGATGGAAAGTAATGGCTGGCGGAAAAATTTTTCTGACGTTGACGCGATACCTTTTGACGAAACGCGCCATTACGTCAAAAAAGTTTTGGCTTGCCGAGAAAAATATTCTAAGCTTTACAGTACAGACAGTAAAGGCAACTTTTTAGCCTTAATGAAATAAAAAAGACCGCCCAATTACGGAGCGGCTTTTTTAATTAAGCATTCAGAATGAAGAATTAAGAATTATTTTTTTACGGCTGAATGAAGTGAAAGCCGACTTTAGCATTTGAGCCGATAATTTTTGCGCCGTCACCGCTAAATTTTAAAACAATCCTGTCAAAAGTCGCATTCACAATTTTATAATTTGGATTGTCAATGTGAAATTGATTTAACGGCACAGTGAAAGTTATCATCTGACCTGGTGCAATATTTTTTCCGCGCAGAATTTTAATTTCTTCGCGGCGATTGTTCATAAAAATAATTTCCAACTGCGGATTAGTCAAAATTTTATCGGAAAAATTTTTTACAAACACTTCAATAACCGACGGCGGAAAATTTATTGCGGTGGAATTTGGCGCAACTTTCATCCAATTTTTCCACTCATCGTAGGGAATGTTATAATAATCGGCTGGCGAAACGTCGTGCAAATCCACATCAAAAGTATCTGTCCAAGCTTGAATGCGTTCGCCGTCCAAAAAATATTCCGCCTTCACGTAATCGGCATTTGCCATAGAATTTTCCTTTTGAAAAGGTTGCGGCGTATGATAATCAACTTGCGGCGTTGAAGGCGGCGTAGGTTCAACATTCGGCGCGGGAAGTTCCAAATTTGGCAACGGCGAATCAATCTGCGCGGGCGGCTGAAAAGTTGGAGTCTGCGGCAAAATAATTTCTGGAAATGTAGCTTTTTCATCAACGGTTGAATTGTTAATCGGCGGCGCAGTGTACGTAGGAGTTTCGACAATCGGCGGCGTTTCAACAATCTGCGTAGAATTTTCTGCAGGATTTTCAGCTTGATGAAGATTTTCAGTTTGATTCGCAGTGAAAAAGTTGTACAATGCAAAAATCACCGTACAAATTAAAATTCCAATCGCCGCGATTTTCCAACGGCTAAAACTTTTTTTAGCGACAAAATTTTTCTGATAAATCAGCGCGTTTTTTAGTTCGTCGACTGACTGCCAACGATTTTTAGGATCAATTTCCGTACACTTCGCCAAAATATTTTTAAAGCGACCGTGATAATGTTTGCCAAGAAGTTGTTGCATAGTGACGCCGAGCGAATAAATATCACTGCGATTATCAGTTTGTCCGTAGCCGTATTGTTCAGGCGGCGCGTAACCTTTAGTGCCGAGCGCGTTAGTATCTTCGCTTTTATTCGTCTTGACGATTCTAGCCGCGTCGAAGTCAATCAACCGTACAATTCCGCCTGATTGCAAAATTAAATTCGAAGGCTTAATATCGCGGTGAACAATTCCAAGTTCGTGTAAAAATTTCAGCCCGTCACAAAGTTGCAACAAAATTTTCAGCGCTTCATCTTCACTAAAAAAATTTTCACGTTCAAGCCGTTCAATCAACGTTTCGCCTTGAATAAATTCTTCAACGATAACTGTATCATCTGAATCCTCCGCGCAGAGTAAAATTTTTGCAAAAAGTGGATTGAAATTTTTCCGCAACTTTTTATAAGGCAGACCAGTCAAATTGACGCGCTTAATTATGACAAATTCGCCAGTCTCTTTGACTTGCGCTAGGTAAACTTCGCCTTTAGAATTTTGCTGTAGGATTTTAATTTTCTCAAATCTATCGTCAATGTACGCTTTAACGCTAGCTTTCACAACCTCACCTCCCGCGTTCAAATTGT
>CAMJAZ010000044.1 GCA_946403735.1 uncultured Selenomonadales bacterium | reverse complement strand
CGCGAATTATGGATTGCGTTATGCCGCGTCCTAGTGAAGTTATTCGTAAGTTCCGCGCAGATTATGAAAAATCGCCGCAACTTGCCACTGATAATTACTACAAGCTTAGCATTGCGTCAAATTACATTCGCAAAACGCGCATTGACAAAAATGTTGTGTGGAAGTCCAACACCGAATACGGCGCACTTGACTTGACTATAAATCTTAGCAAACCTGAAAAAGATCCCCGAGATATTGCGAAGGCTAAAACTGTTAAAGCGACGGGCTATCCTAAATGTTTACTCTGCCGTGAAAATGAAGGCTTTGCTGGTCACGCTGGACATCCTGCGCGGGAAACTCACAGAATTATTCCGTTAAACTTTCGCGGTCACGAATGGTTTTTGCAGTATTCGCCGTACACTTACTACAACGAACATTGCATAGTTTTGAATACAGACCACGTGCCGATGAAAATCAATCGTGATACCTTTGAAAATATTTGTGACTTCATAACGGAATTTCCGCATTATTTTGTAGGTTCAAACGCTGATTTGCCGATTGTCGGCGGCTCAATTCTTTCACACGATCATTATCAAGGCGGGCATTATACCTTCCCAATGGAAATTGCTAACGTCGAGAAAATTTATAAATTTGATGACTTCCCAGAAGTTGAGGCTGGCAGGGTTAAATGGGCTATGTCAACTTTGCGCTTGAAGTCTGAAAATCGCAAACAGTTAATCGACCTTGCCGAAAAAATTTTGACAGCTTGGAGAATTTATAGCGACGAATCAGTTGATATTCTTGCTGAAACTGACGCGCCGCATAACACTATTACGCCGATAGGTAGACGACGCGGCAAGGCTTATGAACTTGATTTAGTTTTCCGCAATAACCGTACAAGCGAAGAACACCCGCTCGGAATTTTTCATCCACACGCTGAAGTTCATCACATTAAAAAGGAAAATATCGGCTTAATTGAAGTTATGGGCTTGGCTGTACTTCCTGCGCGGCTTAAAGATGAAATGGCGCAACTTAAAGAAAATCTTGTCAACGGCGTTGAAAGTATTGAAGGCGTTCACTCTGACTGGTACAAAGAAATTCGCGCGAAGTATGAAAATATTTCTGCCGATAACGTTGACAAAATTGTTGATGAAGAAATTGGACACGTATTCAGCAAAGTTTTGGAACATGCGGGCGTTTTCAAGCGCGATGAAAAAGGTATGGCGGCTTTCGACAAATTCATTGCGACAATTTAAATTATGAAAGATACAGACAAAATTATTAACTGGGCGGCGGAACTGCAAAGTTTATCGCAAACTGCAATTTACTATTGCAAAGATAAATTTGACAAGGAACGCTTTCAACGTGTACGCGAAATTGCCGCCGAAATGATGACGTTGAAAACTGGTTTGTCATTGGATAAAGTCAAAGATTTATTTTGTGGTGACGAAGGTTATCAGACGCCGAAAATTGATACACGCGCGGCGATTTTCAAAGACGATAAAGTTTTGTTTGTACGCGAAAGTGACGGACGCTGGACGTTGCCAGGCGGTTGGTGCGAATTTAATTTGACGCCAGCTGAAAATGTTGTCAAGGAAGTTAAGGAAGAAGCTGGGCTTGACGTTACGGTTGACAAACTTGTAGCGGTTCACGATAGAGAACGCCGCAATGCTGACACGTACATTTTTGGCGTTGCAAAATTTTTCTTCTTGTGCAGTGAATTGGGCGGCGAGTTTACGGCGAATATTGAAACGATTGAGTCAAAATATTTTGCGGAAGATGAATTGCCTACTTCAATGGCTAATGAAAAATGCACTGTCGCGCAGATTAAACTTTGCTTTAAAGCTTACCGTGCAGATTTTTGGGAAACACAATTTGACTAAGAAAGCAGGTGTCGAGGGACGAAATTTTTATCCTTCGACGCCTTTTTATTTTTTTGAAAGGAGATTTTTTATGAACAAAGTTTTAAAAAATTTAGCTAATCCCGAATACTTTCAAGAAAATCGGTTGCCCGCGCATTCCGACCACAAATATTTTGCGAACGTCGAAGAGTTGGTTAGCGGTCAATCAAAATTTTTCCTTTCACTCAATGGACTTTGGCACTTTGCATACGCGCCGAATTTAAATTTCATTCCGCAGAATTTTGAAAGTGCTGATTATGATTGCCGCGCTTGGCAGACGATTCGCGTACCTGCACATCTTCAAATGGAAAATTTCGGCAAGCCGCAATATGTAAATACTCAATATCCGTGGGACGGTCACGAAGTCATTAAACCTGGCGAAATTCCTAGCCGTGACAATCCTGTTGCTTGTTACGTGAAATATTTTGACGCGCCCGCCGATTGGCAAAATTTGTTCATAAGTTTTCAAGGCGCGGAAAGTGGCATTGCAATTTGGTTGAATGGAAATTTTGTTGGTTACAGCGAAGATTCTTTCACGCCAGCTGATTTTGATTTGACGCCGTTTATTCGTCAAGGCGAAAATAAATTGGCGGTTGCAGTTTTCAGATATACAAGCGGCAGTTGGCTTGAAGATCAAGATTTTTGGCGATTCAGCGGAATTTTCCGTGACGTGATTTTATACAGCAAGCCCGCGTTGCACGTTGAAGATATTTTCATTCACGCCGCGCCGATTAACAATTACGCCGACGGAAATTTAAAGATTGAAACGCGCTGGAATAATGACGCTGAAAAAGTTGTCGAGTTAAAAATTTTTGACGGTGCTAACTCTTGCGTGCTTGACGACACAAAAACTTTCAGCGGCAATGAAGTTACTTTTGAATACGAACTGAAAAATATTTTATTGTGGAGTGCTGAAAAGCCGAATTTGTACCGCGCAGTTTTTATCGTGAAAAATTCTGCTGGCGAAGTCGTCGAAGTCATTCCTCAAAATATCGGTTTCCGCGAAATTAAAATTGAAGACACGCTGATTAAAATCAACGGCAAGCGTATCGTTTTTAAAGGCGTCAATCGTCACGAGTTCGACTGCTACAACGGACGCGCTTGCAATCCCGCCGATTTGGAAAAAGATATTATCGCGCTGAAACGTCACAACATAAACGCCATTCGTACTTCACATTATCCCAATCCTTCGCGCTTGTACGAACTTTGCGACATTTACGGCTTGTATATGATTGATGAAACGAATTTGGAAACGCACGGTTCATGGATGAAAAACGGCGCTTGTTGTCGTGATGAAAATACAGTGCCAGGCGACAATCCTAAATGGTTAGCGGCAGTTATCGACCGTGCAAAGTCAATGCTTGAACGCGATAAAAATCACCCAGCAATTTTAATTTGGAGTTGCGGTAACGAATCTTGCGGCGGTAAAAATATTTTTGAAATGCACGAATTTTTCAGACGCCGTGACCCCAGCCGCATTGTTCACTACGAAAGTATTTTTTGGGACAGGCGTTACAATGACACTTCGGACTTTGAAAGCCAAATGTACCCGCCCGTTGCCAAGATTAAAGAATTTCTTGCTGAACACCGCGACAAGCCTTTTGTATGCTGTGAATATTCGCACGCTATGGGAAATTCCTGCGGCGGCTTGAGTAAGTACACCAAATTAACCGACGAAGAAATTTTGTATCAAGGTGGCTTTATTTGGGATTTTGCCGACCAAGCCATTGCAACTGATGACGGCTTGAAGTACGGCGGCGACTTTGGCGACAGACCGACTGACTACAATTTTAGCGGCAACGGTTTATTTTTCGCTGACCATACGCCGACGACGAAGTTGCAGGAAGTTAAATTTTGCTACCAAAACTTTGAACTTATTCCGAGTGAAAACGCGGTCAAGATTATCAATAAAAGTTTGTTCACAAACGCAAATGAATTTGACTTGAAATTAAATCTTCTGCGTGACGGCGTAGAAGTGTGGAATAAAATTTTTGACGCGCCAAATATTCCAGCGGGTGAAAGTGCCGACGTTAAAGTTGAATTGCCGAATTATGGCAAAGGCGAATACGTGTTGACGGCGTCACTTATTTTGAAGGCTGAAAATAATTTTGCGGAGCGCGGCTTTGAAATTGCGTTTGGTCAAGGCGTCTTTAAAAAATCTGCGGCAAGTGCAAATATTTCAGCGTGGCTTGATAAGAAAAATATTTATCAGCCCGTCGAAAAAATTTCCGCAAATAAAAAACTTCACGTCGTACAAAGTGACATCAACTTGGGCGTGTACGGTGAAGGTTTCAGCTTTATGTTTTCAAGTGCGGCAGGGAATTTGACAAGCTTGAAGTTCAACGGCGAAGAATTTATTTCAGCAATGCCCGCGCCAAATTTCTGGTACGCGCCGAACGATAATTGTTACGGCAACGGTCAACATTTCGACGCCGCGCAGTGGAAACTTGCCAGCCTTTACAAAAAATGCGTGAAGATTGAGTACCGCGCAGATGAAAAAGATTTCGTGACGGTCGAAAAATATTTTGGCAAGAATTTCAGCGGCGAATTTGCGGCAGATTCTGTCGAAGTTAAATTTACTTATGAACTGCAGACCAATCCGAAAAGTTTTTGCGTCGTGACGTACAAAGTTCATAAATGCGGTACGTTGAAAATTTCGCAGGATTACAAAAAAGTTGACGGGCTTGGTAATTTGCTTGATTATTCAATGTTGTTTACCGTGCCGAAAAATTATAGCCGAATAAAATTTTATGGGCTGGGACCTTTTGACAATTATAACGACCGTTGCGAAGGTGCGCGGCTTGGAATTTTTGAAACGAATATTTTTGACAACGTCGAAAAATATCTTTTGCCGCAAGAAATGGCTAACCATTGCGGTGTGCGTTGGTTTAAAGTCGTCGACAATCGCGGACGCGGATTGAAATTTTTTGCCGCCGATAAAAATTTTGAGGCTCAAGCGTTGCCGTACAGTCCACATGAAATTGAAAATGCGCGTCATCAGAACGAATTGCCGCCGCATAAATATACTTTCGTAAGAATTGCGCTTGAAAATACGGGTGCTGGCGGCGATGATTCGTGGCAGGCGCCAACTTTGGACGAATACAAAGTTTTCAATACCGACAAGCACTTTGAATTTTACGTTAAAGCAATCTAAAAATTGACAATAAAAAAATTCCTCGCTAAAATCTAGTTGTGAATTAAACTACCTAGATTTTGGAGGAGGAATTTGTTTTATGGATAATGTTACCAATTCTGACGCTGAAAGTCAACCTTACGGCGTGATTTACTGCATTACCAACTTAATCAACGGCAAAAAGTATGTCGGTCAAACTATTCAAAAGTTAAATGATCGTCTTAGTCAACATAAATGCGGTAAAATACTTATTGTTGATAAAGCTATTCAAAAGTATGGCTGGAAAAATTTTTCTGTCGAAGTTCTTGAAGAATGCGCAACGCGTGAACAGCTTGACGAGCGCGAAATTTTTTGGATTGCCAAGTTAAATACAAAGATACCCAACGGCTACAATTTAGCTGACGGCGGAAGTGGCAGTAAAGGGTTTAAGCATAGTGATGAAACGCGTGCTAAAATGTCTGCAACTAGAAAAGCCAACGGAATTAAACCTCCTTCGTGGAAAGGAAAACATCACTCAGAAGAAACAAAAGCTAAAATGGGTGTAGCCAAAAGAAATCCTTCTGAAGAGACGCGCAAAAAACTTTCTATCGCTATGCAAGACAATAAAAATGGAATAGGTAATAAAAGTCGAACTGGTCAAAAAACGTCTAAGGAGACCTGTGCTAAAAGATCATTAGCACTGAAAGGACATAAGACATCAGAAGAAACAAAAGCTAAAATTTCTGAAGCCAATCGTGGAGAAAAAAACGGCAATTATGGTAAGCCTTTATCTGCCGAAACACGCAAAAAAATTTCTAATACGTTAAAAACCAATAATGCTATAAAAAGGATATTGCAGAAAGGAGAAGTTTTAATGATTATTTTTGAAAATCAGAGTTTTCATCTGCGCAACAAATTTTTCAGCTACGTAATTGAAATTTCGCGCGGAAAATATTTACTTCACCGTTACTGGGGGCGTCCGTTGCGTGAATTTCGCGACTCTGCACCGTTGCAAAAAATTGATCGCGGCTTTAGCGGTCAGCTTGCAGATTTTGAAAATGAACGTACATTTTCACTTGACGTAGTGCCGCAGGAATATCCTGTACGTGGTCGAACGGATTTTAGAATCCCCGCGTACACCGTCGAACTTTCAAACGGTACGAATATTTCCGAGCTTAATTATTCGTCGTACAGAATTATTGACGGCAAGCCCGCGTTAAAAGGTCTGCCAGCAAGTTTTGGCGGCGGTCAAACTTTGGAAGTTGAACTTGTCGACGCTTGCAAAAATTTCACGGTGTATTTAAGCTACACGATTTTTGAAGATTCGCCCATTTTAGCGCGGTCGGCAAAATTAGTAAATACTGGCAACGAAAAAATTAAAATTCAACACGCGGCTAGTGCGTCGATTGACTTTAACGACAACGATTTTGACATTATCAACTTGTACGGTGGACACGCGGCGGAACGTACCATTCAGCGCCATAAAGTTCAACGCGGCATTTTTGAAATTTCATCGACACGCGGCGCAAGTTCTCATCAACATTCGCCGTTTATCGCGCTGGCACGACCTACTACTACTGAATTTACTGGCGAAGTTTACGCGGCAAGTTTGATTTACAGCGGAAGTTTTGCGGCAAAAGTTGAGGCGGAGCAATTCGGTACAACGCGGCTTGTTATCGGTTTAAATCCAGATACTTTTAATTGGACGCTTGAACCGAATGAAGAATTTCAAACGCCTGAAGTTGCACTGAATTTTTCTGCGGACGGTTTGAACGGTTTATCGCAGGGCTACCACAAATTTTATAGTGAACATTTGATTCGTGGACAGTTCAAAGATAAAGTTCGCCCTATTCTTGTGAACAACTGGGAAGCCACGTATTTTAACTTCAACGAAGAAAAAATTATTTCCCTTGCTGACTGCGCCAAAGATTTAGGCTTGGAACTTTTAGTTTTAGACGACGGCTGGTTTGGCAAGCGCAATGATGATAATTCGTCGCTGGGTGATTGGTTTGTCAACACTGAAAAACTTCCGCGCGGCTTGAAAGGTTTAGCTGATGAAGTTCACAAACGCGGCTTGAAGTTTGGAATTTGGGTTGAACCTGAAATGACGAACGTTGATAGCGAACTTTATCGATCGCATCCAGATTGGATTTTGCACGTACCAAATTATAAGCCGAGTTTTGGGCGTCACCAGCTGATTTTAGATTTGTCCCGCGCAGATGTCCGCGAATACGTTTTGGACGCAATGCGTAAAGTTTTTTCCTCCGCGCCGATTGACTACGTTAAATGGGATATGAATCGGCATATGACAGAATCTTTTAGCGCGAAACTTCCTGCAGATCGCCAGCTTGAAACTCAACATAGATATATGCTTGGGCTGTATGAAATTATGGAAAAACTTGTGACGGAATTTCCGCAGATTTTGTTTGAAAGTTGCAGTGGCGGTGGCGGACGTTTTGACGCGGGAATTTTGTACTATATGCCGCAAACTTGGACGAGTGACGATACCGACGCTGTTTGCCGACTTTCAATTCAAGCTGGCACTGGTTTAGCCTTCCCAATCGTTTCACAAGGCGCCCACGTTTCAGTTACGCCGAATCATCAAGTTGGACGTATGACAACTTTTCAAATGCGAAATTTTGTAGCTTACGCTGGAACTTATGGCTTTGAACTTGACATTACAAAATTTACCGAAAATGAAAAAGCTGAAGTCAAAACTTACGTCGAACTTTACAAAGAAATTCGCCCTACAATTCAGCTTGGCAAGTTCACGCGCCTTTTGACTGGCGATAAAGACGGTAACGAATACGCTTGGCAATTCACCGACGATTCAAAAGTTATCGTGATGTATTTTAAAGTTTTGTCTAAACCTGCCGAGCCCGTAAGAATTTTAAAACTTGCTGGACTTGACAAAGATAAACCGTACAAGCTGAAAAAATATTTGCCGCCTAAAAAATTGGGCGTTGACGGCGGACCTCAAAAAATTTCTTTCGACGAAAAAACTTTCTACGGTGATGAATTGATGTTCGCGGGAATTGCCGTTGAAAAGATTGAAACAGATTTTGCGGCTTATATGTGGATTTTTGAAGGTGAGTAAATGATTACGAAAAATTTTTTCGGCACGACGGCTGACGGTCGAAACGTTGACGCTTACACGCTGACAAATTCAAGCGGTACGACAGCGAAAATTATAACTTATGGCGCACGACTTACGAGTTGGATTTTCAGCGGTGTTGACGTTGTGCTGGGCTACGATAACATTGCCGCTTACGAAAAAGATTCAGCGTACAAAGGCGCGATTGTTGGACGTTGTGCTAATCGTATCGGCGACGCTAAGTTTGAGTTGAACGGCAAAACTTA
>CAMJAZ010000043.1 GCA_946403735.1 uncultured Selenomonadales bacterium | reverse complement strand
ATTACTATAGCCCCGTATGTTAATTACTATAGCCCCGTATGTTAATTACTATAGCTAGATAGAATCTAGACTTTGACGTTATTATCAGAATATTTTTGTGAAATTTTGATGAATGACTAAAAATCTTTAAGCCTAAAAAGTTAGTAATAGTCTAGCTATAACTCTAAATATCAAAACGTCGAAAAGGAGTATAAAAAGTAGGTGTGAATTATTTCACAATCTAATAGGTAAATTTTACAGAAACGAACTTTTGAGTTTGTGGATTTCTGACAAGTTCAAAATCGGTAATGAAATTATTCTCCTTCAAATGTTCAAAAAGCTTTTTGATAGCGTTTCTAGCGTCCTGTTTTACACTGCGCAGGCTATCCTCCATACGGCATTTTTCAAAGACGTCCGCAAAAGTAATTGTAGGTATCATTTGCTTGTGGAGTTTAATTTCACAAATACGGCGCATAACATATTTTTTCAAGGCGATAATGCGCGGTGTGTTGTTAAGGTTAGGAACGTCTAAAAGGGCGTGAGGATAACGAATAATTTGGCTTTTAAGGTTAGCAATATCAAAAAGTGGCGAATTTTCATTTAGTACAATGATTCCGTCCATAGCTTGCCCGTTAATTATGCCTTCGGCAATGTCGGCTGGTAAAAGCTTAGTTTTATAGGAAGTGATTTTGTTATCGCCTTCATTTAAGTATTTCATTTCTTCCAAATTTTTGAAAACTTGTATAAAATCTGTGTCACGATTTCTAAGTCTTTGAATAGAATTGACAATAGCGTCTCGCTGATTTTTGAAAGGAACAATTCCAACTTCGCCAGGTTTACCGATTAAAGCTCGGAAAATGATATTGACGGTGAAACACGTATTTCCTACCGCCGCTTCACTTATGAATATTCCTAAAACTGCGCGGTCAAATTCATCAAAGGGCGTTTCATCGTCGTAGCCTTCGGCGTTTTTAACCGTATACCAGCTGACAATAGCGTCTTTGTGCTTGCCTTTATGGGTACGGGCTTTCTTTTCGACAATGCCCCTTTTTTTACCACTCAACAATTTTTTAAAAGTGTCTTTGCTAAGGCTAAAAAGATTTTTAGAAAGTTTGTCGTTCATCTCAATGCATTCAGTTGACGGCACAATTTGAACTTTGAGCGCGTTTATAACGTCGTCAATAGTGCATTCAAAATTGGTTTTAGGTTTGTGATTTTTTAATCTGGCTGTGTCGTCTGATATTTTTTCTTTTGCACGAACTTTTTTTTCAAGTTTTTCTTGTTCCTCTGCTTGGCGCTTAAGTTCACGTTCAGCTTTGATTTTAGCTTGGCGTTCCTGCTCGGCTTTCAATGCCTTTTCGCGTTCCGCCTGTTCTTTAGCTTGGCGTTCCTCTGCGGCTTTAATTTCATCGGCGTTTAAATATTCGTAAATTTTTGCGTTTACTTGTCTCGATAAGTGCAGAATTTTTTGCACGTCGGAAAGTGCCAATTTGTCGCCAGCTTGATAGCGCGCAACGGCATTGTCTCTTCTTACCTGGAGTTCATCGTGGGCGGCGCGTAATTGTATTATATCTAAGCCCTCTAAATATTCCTCAAAAGTCTGTTCCATTTTGTTTCACCTTCTTGTATAATTAAAATTTTACTTGATTTTTATGGTTATTTGCGTTATACTTTTCTATAGTAACACAGCCTTTATTTAAAATTTTTTGAACTATCGAGAGTTTGGCCTTTTCGGTAAGCCAATAAAGCGAATCGGCTAGCATTAAAGGGAACTTTAGCAGTTCCCTTTTTTGCTATACAAAAGTCCGCTTAAATCCTAGTGCAATTTAAAAAAATTTTTCTTCTCGTAGTCTTCCTTATGTTTAAGCCACATATGCTGTTCGTCAAGCGGCAGATATTTAAAATTAGGGTCGCTGACAATGGCACAAACATTAAGGTACATAGCGCGGATAAATTCTTGCGTGAAAAAAATTGTGTCGTCTTTGATAAAGTCACATTTTTTATTCATTAGTTACTTCCTCATTGTGATAGCGGTACTGCAATTCGCCCAATTCTAAGGCGGATTTTTTTATCCCGTTTGCCAGCAAAATAATAGCAGGACAAGCCTCGAGATTGATAATGCTTGCTTGGTAGTTGTCAATTTCTTGTAAAAGACACTCAATTTGCTTTGCCATTAAAATGCGTTCCTCTTGTGTCATTCTTCGTCGTCCTCAAAAATGGCAATTAAGAAATTTAAAATCTCGTAGGCGTCAAGTTGTTTTTCAACGTTAAGACAGTGTTCAATGCCGTCAATGGACGCCATAATCATATAATCGCCGTCGGCAGTTTTGCCAGTGTCAATAATCGGCGTGTCGCCCGTTTCATCAGCCGCGTTTACAATTTTGCGCGTAAAGTTCAAAACGTCTTCGGCAAGCGATTCATCTGTAGTTTTGTAGCTAAGGGTTTCTCCGTCAACGTTTGCAATGACGCGATAACCACTTTTGAATTTTACAAGGTCAAGTTTGATGTTCGTCATTTTCACCACTCCTTAGAAAATATCGTCAATATAAACTTTTTTTTGGACTTGATTGTCTTGAAATGCGGCGTCAACTTTCGATTCGACAAGCTCAAAGTCGAAAAGTAAATCAAGCGGCATTTTCTCGACGTCTGAAAAACTTAGATTAAATTTTTGTGCCCAATAAATGACGCGGTACAAATACTGTTCGTAAATGGACAACTCGACTTTTACGCCGCGCCGTCCGTCGGTACGTTTTTTGAGATTTCCTCAAGTTTCGTCGATATGGACTGCGTAAAGTAACGCTGAATAGCAGAATATAACGGCATAATGTCACCAATCGGCAAGTTCAAAATATCATCTGCGGTTACGCCGTCGAAGAAATGGGCAATAAATTCTGCGTGCTTTTCAAGATAATCTGCGCTCTTGGCTTGAATATCAGCGTTGATGAACTCGCCCAAAATGCGCCAATCTTTGCCCGTCAACGTCTTAATTTCGTGCGTCACGCCGCCGATTGTGATAGTAGGTTTCACCATATAATCATCACTCCTAAAAAAAATAAAGTTAATCGTTAAGATTAACTTTATTATACATTTTGATATACTGTTTTGCAATATTATAAGCACATTTTTTTATCTTTTTTTTTAATCTTTTAAGCCAACTAGCCAGTCAATAGATTTGTCTAGTGTCATTGCAATATCCATTAGTCTTGACATTGGCGGTTCTCTTATGCCTTGTTCGTATTGCACAATAGCGCCTTTACTTAAACCAAGTTCGTCTGCCAATTCTTGCTGAGTGAAATTATATTCGTTTCTAGCGATTTTTAAGCGTGTGGCAAATTTTGATTTCTGTATCAATTTAGTATCATTTTTTTGTGGGTTATCTAACAAATTTTTTAAGAAATTCACGTCTCCTAAAACCTCTGAATATTTCGATATTAGCGAAATTATCCTGTACCTATTAGGCGCATTAGCTATTAAAGTTTTTTCCAATAATTTGTTTAAACGTAATAAATGATGTTTAATCAATGATTCAAATTTAGTTAATTTATCGACGGTTGCTTTCAAATGTACTTCGCTATATTGCCGATTTTTTTTGACGATAGACAAAACGTCTGTGTCTTTACAATGCCACCTGAATATTTGATTTCCAATCTTAATATTTAAAAAATAATTTCTAAGGAGAATATAACGTCCATTCCAAAATTTTAATCCAAATGCGTTTTTAGTTTTTGACATTATATCACCGCCTTTTTTTTTATGTTATCACAATTTGCGGTAGTACACAAACAAAAAAATCAGTTGGAATAACTAAAATTCATTTGGCTTGTAGCGCCTTGTACAGCGTCTGTAACTAGTTTAACAACGTCATTAGTAATATCATCAACCAGTTGCATTTTCATATAGTTATCGAAGACGTAGGCGCCGCCTAAATCAATATTAGGACTTACACTAACATTAAGATTTACGGTTGGTGGGCGGTTATCGGTACGTTGTACGACACTTGAAATTTGTTGTGGAACTGCGGCGAATTCTTGAACTGACTGCGCAAATTTATCTATTGGTACGTTTAAAGCCTGTTGCAGTGCGGCGTGTTGATTCTGGAGATTATAAGCTGGCGATCCTTCGGCATTTAAATATTTGTCCACTTGCCCTTGTATCTGGCTATAAAAATCGGTATTCGGTAGTTGTTGTTGTGCTATATTTGAGCCATAAAGGATTTGAAAGCCGCTTGGATTATCTAGTTGTAGCTTAGGCTTTTGAGTGTACTTGCCGCTTGAATCCTCTGCAACATTGCCGCGAATTTCGCCTAACCGATTTTTAAACCAACGTTCAATCATCTGCGCGGGGTACATTCCCTCTTCGTACATTTCAGCGCGTTCCTTTTGCGCTCGCATTAAATCAATATCGCGCCTTGAATGTTCCTGCTCAAAAATCTTTTCTGCTAGCGATTGAGTTTTGCCGCGTATTTTATCCATTTCCCTTTCAAATGCGGCAGTCTCTTTAGCTAGTGCGTTTACTGTAATGGCGGCGGCCTCTTCCACATATTCGTTTTTGTCACCTATGGCGTCACGATATTTTTCAAGTGATTCAAGGGCTTGTTCTTCCCAACGTTTGATTTCTATTGATTCTTTTTCCCATGCGCTTAAATCACGTTCGGCTAGTACGTCAAAAGATTCTTGCATTAAAGCCTTTGTACGTTTCTGCGATTCTTCCAAAATTTGATTCTGGTTTTCCTCGCGGTCACGCTGAATTTTTTCAAGCTTGACGCTATACAATTCCTCAATGGCTAATCGTTCGTCGAATGACACGAAAGTTTTATTGTCAAGTTCGCGCTGTTTCCATAAATTAAGTTCAGCTATGGCGCGTTCGTATTCATCAATATAATCAAGTTCAAGGCGTATATCCTGTATTTCATCGCGAAATTGATTTGTGCGTCGTACTCCATACTGACTAAGGTTATTTTTGTCTTTCAGCCCGTCAAGTCCTGATTTTAGCTTATCAACGGTTGACATTAATTCAGTCGCTGAATCATTGTCATTTTCAAACAATTTTTTCAGACTGCCAAAAAGTAAATCGGCTGATTGGCTGGCTGGTAGGTAGCTTGAAAGGTCACGAATAGTTGCGCCCAATTCTCGCAACTCATCTTTATTTTCTTTTACAAACTGCGTGCCAGTTCGGAATATTTCAAAGAGATTTTCTGTAGTTTCAATTACCGCAGGCGTGATTAAGTCGCTAACCGAATCGTGGAACTCTTCCAGCTGGACTAAAAGCAGATTAAGTGAACGTTCGGCTTGTTGCAATTCCTTAGGGTCTATGCCAGATTTAAAAACTTTTGCCGCGTCCTCTTTGGCGTCTTCGTACCTTTCAAGAAGTTGTATAGCGTCCGTAACGCCACTTTCGCCGCCTGTAAGTTGTAGAAATTCTATTCCACTGCCTTCTGCCTTTGCCTTTTGATAAGCTTTGTGGACTTCTTCCAAAATTTCCGCATAATCTTTAAGCCGTCCTGTTTCGTCAAAAATTTCAGCGCCATATTTTGATAGTGCTATCCATTCGGGATCGTCTACCTCGCCTTTTACAAGGGCGTCTGTTATTCCGCGCAGATAACCTCCAACGTCTTGTATTTCAGCGCCTGCAAGTTTTATCTGCATGGCAAAATCTTTTGCTTTATCGAATGGCAGATTAAAATCATACGCCGTTTTTTCCATTTCTTGAAAACGGTTTATCAAGCGCGTGACTTCGGCTGTTACGCCTTCAATGACGCTTTTTATATTTTCAACGGCGCTGATGAAACGCCCTGTCTCAATCGTATTTTGGATTCGTTCAGTCCAACTGGAATTAGTCGCCGTTTCACGTTGAGTTTCATTCAAATTTTCAAGTTGAGTTTCAAGGCGTCTGACTGCCAGTCTTGCTTGTTCATACTGAATTTGTGCGCGTTGGGTAGCGTCTGATGTTTCGCCCGTACGGTTGGCTGTATCACGCAGTGCTACGTTTAAAAGATTAAGCCTAGCCCTTTGTGCTTCAAGCTGTCTTTGCAGACTACGTTGTCTGATTTCAAAAATTTGCGTTGCGTCATTCGCGGCGTCAAGCCCCTGCAAGTCAATCTGAGTTTGAATATTGATTAAATTTCTTTCACGGTTGATTCTGGTTAAATTCTGGTTTAACGTCCTGCTGACTTGTACAAATTGCTGATTCATTTCATCGGCGTTAAGGTGCAGTCTAAAAAGCAATTCGTCAACTGTTTCTGCCAATTATTTCACGTCCTTTGCTAAGTTTTTCATTTCTTGGTAATGCGCGTACAATCCCGCGTATGCGTCAATCAGTGACGCTGTACCGTCAATTCTATTTTTAGCGCCGCCAGCTTTGATTGGTAAAATATTTCCGTTGTTATCTTCAATGACGCCAGTGTTGCTTAAGCACCATTTCGTTAATGGATTGTCATTATAGTTTACCCGTTTTGCCTGTAGGTCTGCGCCCAAAGTCTGCATTGGTAGCGATAAATTTTTAGCCGTCTGATAAATTTTCTCCATTCGGAAACCTGTTGCTTGCATTTCGTCTACCCAATAACGGGCGCTGTACGGGTCGAAATAAATCCACAACACGGTGATACCGTACGCTTTCACTATTTCCATAAACCATTCGGTTATATCTGCATAGTTAATTGTGTTGCCTTTGCAAAGGCGCAAAAGTCCTGCGTCGTGCCATTTATCATATGGGATTTTCTCTTCCTTCACTCTTTCGTTAAAGCCGTCCGCTGGTAGCCAGTACATTTGATGTACAAATTTTTTCTCCGATTTATCCATTATCAAAATTGTTGCGCAGGTTAAATCTAACGTCCTCGATAAATCCGCGCCGCCGATTGCGTACGCGCCCTTAAAATCTGCAAGGTTAAAGGTTTCTGGGTTGTTGATGTCGTCAAATGTTAGCCACGCTTTAGCTTGATTCTGGATTACGTTAAAATCTTTCGTCAATAAGCCCGTCAAGTCTCTAGGACTTTGCGCGGCGCGTTTTACCTTCGATTTTAAATCTTCAAGTTTCTTGATTGTACCTAATGACGGGTTAGCCTTTTGCCACATTGCTGGATTCTTCCATTCGGCTTTTTCGTCTAGCTCGTATAGTATCGGCAGAAATTCTTTGTCGTCAACAATCCCGTCCGCAACGTCGCAAGCATATTTGTACATATCATCAAAGATTGATTCGCGCAGTGTTCCTGCCGTTGTTATCATTATCAAAAGTGGATTATTTCTTGCCGATTGTGACTGCTTTAAAACTTCGTATTGCTCGCGATCCTTTATCGCGTGGAGTTCATCAAGCACGATAGCGCTTGCATTTAGTCCGTCTTGTGTATCCGCATTTCTGCCCAATGGTTTCAGCTTTGAGAATGTCAAGCCGAAATATAAATCCGTCTTTCGTTTCTTGATGTTATGTGCTAAATCTGGTGACTGCTTAACCATATTGACACATTCGTCAAAAACGATTCTGGCTTGTTCCTTTTTAGTCGCCGCGCAGTAAACCTCCGCGCCCAATTCTCCGTCCGCCACTAGACAATACAGCGCCAATCCTGCAAGCAGTGTCGATTTACCGTTCTTTCTAGCTACGTACAAAATGACTTCACGGTATCTCCGATTGCCTTCGGCGTCGACAAATCCAAATAAGGCGCTGATAAATGCTTTTTGCCAAAGTTCAAGCTTTAAAGTTTTTCCCGCCTGTTCACCTTTAGAATTTTTGCAAAATCTCTCAATAAAATCTATTGGCTTATTTGCGTGGCGCTCCGAAAATACAAATTCTCCTTTAGGATTTAAACAATCATCTACAAGCTTATCATACACGCGCCTAAGCCGCTTAGAAACGGTTACAGCGCCGCTTTTAATCTGGTTATGATATTCTATCAACCAATTCATTTTTGAGCCTCTAACCACGATTGAAGGACATTTTCGCCCGTGTCAATTTGGTTTCCGTTCCTTATCATAAGTTCAATTTGCTTGCAAAGTGTACTATAGCGCTGGATTGTCGCATTGTAACTTTTAAGCGCTGGTGATTCTCTTGGTGCGCCTGTTGAATACGTTGCTGTTACTCCCTGTTCCTTAATTGCCTTTTTCAGCTTTTTAAGTACTCCTTGTAAAAAGTCAATTTCTTCTATTATGCCTTCTGCCACTGGCTGACAATCTTTGTCAATATTTTCAATTAAGCTTTTCAAATTTTTTTTAGTCAAAATTACCACTCCTAACTAGGCTAATTTGAATTGTCATTTATTTTGTGTCAATGGCGCGTTTCGCCGCCTTTCAAAGGCAGGCGATAACCGCCATTGCTAAAAGGCTTATAGAGCCTATATAGTCTAAGCGTTTTTTGCCCTGTTGCTACTTTGCCGATTGTGCCTTGCTAAACTGCCACTTTTTTTATGCGTCGGTGTCAAAGAATCACTATAGCATGTCAAAGAATCACTATAGCATGTCAAAGAATCA
>CAMJAZ010000042.1 GCA_946403735.1 uncultured Selenomonadales bacterium | reverse complement strand
TTCGGCTGATAAACCCGCGCAGGTGCAGTAGGCGTTGAAGTTGCAGTTGGGACGCTTGAACTTTTAAATTCAGACGTTCGCTTAGATGACGCTGTAGTAATGTGGTGCGTAATTTCAGACGTAGCAGTTTTTTCAGAAAAGCCTGTTATAAATTCGCGCGGAATTTCTCCTACGAACTGCGAAACTTTTGCGTCGTAAGATCTGCCGAAGTTTTTGCGCTCCTCCGCCGCCGTAATGTACAACTTTTGTTTAGCGCGCGTCATTGCCACGTAACAAATGCGCCGTTCCTCTTCAACTTTTTCAACATCAGCCATAGAGTTTGCATGCGGCAACAAACCTTCTTCCATACCGACGATAAAGACGATTGGAAATTCCAAACCTTTAGCAGAATGTACCGTCATCAAAGAAACGCGGGAGTCTTCCTCTTTCACTTCGTCCAAGTCAGTCAACAATGCGACGTGATTTAAAAATTCTTCCAGCGTTGCGTCGTCCGTAGTGTTAGCAAATTCCGTTGCACTGTTCACAAATGCGCCAAGATTTTCGACACGAGAAATATTTTCAGCTTTCTGCGCGTCGTCACCTTCATTCAACATCGCCATGTAGCCAGTTTCGTCCAACACGCTGTTAATGAAGTCAGGCAGTGCAAAATTTATTTGCGATTCGTTAAAGCTGATAATCATTGCGGCAAAATCGCGCAGGCGTTGGCGAATACGCGGCGAAAGTTGCGGTACGTGACGCAGATTTTCTTCCTTTGAAATAACGTCGAAGATCGATAAATTATTCTGCGCGGCAAATTCGCTAAGGCGAGCAATATTTATCGGACCAAAACCACGACGCGGCACGTTGATAATGCGTTGCAAACTCATATTGTCATGCGGATTGACGATAAGCCGCAAATACGCCAGCACGTCTTTAATTTCTTTGCGCTCATAAAATTTCAGCCCGCCGATAATTATGTAGGGAATTTCAGATTGCATAAATTTTTCTTCAAGCGCCCGCGATTGGGCATTGGTACGGTAGAGAATAGCAATTTCCCTGCACTGAAAATTTTCACTTGTGACAAGGCGGCGAATTTCTCTAGCGACAAAAGCGGCTTCGGATCTGTCAGAAATGCACTGTACGAATTGAACTTTTTCGCCAACAGAATTTTCTGTCCACAAATTTTTTTCAACGCGGTCAACATTATTTCTTATGACGCCATTAGCCGCGCCTAAAATTTGTTTCGTCGAACGATAATTCTGTTCAAGGAGAATTTCTTTAGCGTCAGGATAATCGTTCTTGAAATTTAAAATGTTTCGCATATCAGCGCCGCGCCAACCGTAAATGGACTGGTCGGCATCACCAACGACGCAGATATTTTTATTTTTTGCCGCTAAAAGTTTCGTCAATTCGTACTGTGCAATGTTCGTGTCTTGGTATTCATCAATCAAAATGTATTTGAATCTGTCTTGATAACGTTCCAGCACGTCGGGATTATCGCGGAAAATTTTCACGGTCAACATAATTAAATCGTCGAAATCAAGCGCGTTATTCTCCAACAATTTCTTTTCATACAGTTCATAAATTTTCAGGAAGTTAAGCTCAAAATTTGAAACGCTACCGTTAGCCGTCAAAATTTTTTCAGCGTATTGTTTAGCATTGAGAAGGGAATTTTTAGCGTTGGAAATTTTAGCGGCGGCATTAGCGAAACGATCTTCATCAAGGTTGAGTTCCTTTAAACATTCGCGCAGTAAAGCTTTACTGTCGCCAGCGTCATAAATGATATAGTTCGTGTTGTACGTGCCAGTGATGTCAATTTCGCGGCGTAAAATTCGTGCGCAGAATGAATGAAACGTGCTAATCCAAACTTTAGCGGCAGGTTGACCGATTAACTTTTCAGCGCGATGTTTCATTTCAGCGGCGGCTTTATTTGTAAAGGTTATCGCCAAGATTTGCCAAGACGGTACGCCGTGTGCCAGCAAGTTAGCGATTCGGTATGTTAAGACGCGAGTTTTGCCGGAGCCAGCGCCAGCCATTACGAGCAATGGTCCTTCAAGATAGTTTACTGCTTCGGCTTGTTGTGGATTTAAATCGTTTATAAAATTTTTTTGCGATTCCTCCAAATTTATTTCGTCTATACTCAAAAATATCACTCCTTTTTAGCTTTTAGGTGTTAGAGGTTAGCTTTTAGGAAAGTGCTAAAAACTATTCAATGTACAAAATATTTCCGTCGTCCAAAGTTATGAAGTCCTGCGCAATATCGACGATAGATTTACCGTTAATTTTTTCGCCGATTTGCAAGAAAAGCGTTTCGGATTTACCATTTGAAATTTTTTCAATCAACGCCGTTTTATTATCGGCAAGTGCAGTTCCGCGCAGAATAAATTTTTCTTCAGGCGGTTTAGGAACTTCGACAAAAGGCGGCTGAACAATTACATGTTCATTAGGCAACGAAGTTTTTTCAACTTTAGCGTCAACTTCATCAACTTTGACAGGTTCATCAACTTTAGCGGGCGCAGGATTTTTGAACGGGTCGTAAATGAAAACGTCGTCAGCATTCGCGCCAATGACCGCTTTAACTTTGTCGGACGAAACAGTAACCTTTTCACTTGTCGACGAAATATTTTTTACGGGCGATTCGACTTGCGAAACTTTCTGCGGCGCGTCAAGGTTAATTTCTTCGCCGCTGTCAAAAGAATCAGTGAAGGCGTAAATTATCGTAGCGATAAGACAAATTACCAATAAGCCGAACCGTAATTTATTTTCGCGTATCTCTTCAAGTTGAGACTGTAGAAAGTCTTTCATTTTCCATTACGAATTAAGCATTCCTAATTACGCATTAAATCAAGCATTATCAATCGCCGCTTTGACGAAGGCGCGGAAAAGTGGATGCGGATGATTCGGACGCGATTTCAATTCAGGGTGAAATTGACAGCCAACAAACGAAGGATGAATACTTTTATCAAGTTCGACAATCTCAACCAAATTTTCATCTGGATAAACGCCAGCAATAACCATTCCATTAGCTTGAAGAACTTCACGAAATTTATTGTTGAACTCAAACCGATGGCGGTGACGTTCATGAATTTCTTCAAAATCTTTTTCGTCGCCAAAGTAAGCTTGCGCAGTAAAAGTATTTGGCGTAACTTTGCACGGGTACGCGCCCAGCCGCATTGTGCCGCCTTTGTCTGTAACGTCCAACTGCGAATTCATTAGCGCAATGACTGGATAATTTGTTTCTGGATTAAATTCCGTAGAATTAGCGTCGGCGAAGTTGCAAACATTCCGCGCAAATTCGATAACCGCGCATTGCATACCTAAGCACAAGCCGAGAAATGGAATTTTATTGACGCGAGCAAAATTTATCGCCTTAATCTTACCTTCAATACCTCTGTCACCAAAACCGCCTGGTACGAGAATTCCTTTGCAACCGCTGAAAACTTCGTCCAAGTCAACGTCAGGCGATTCAATTTTTTCCGCGTTGACAAATTTAACTTTGACGGCGGCTGAATTGTCAATGCCCGCGTGGTGAAGAGCTTCGACGACGGAAATATAAGCGTCAGGCAGTTCAACGTACTTGCCAACGACGGCGATTTTAACTTTGCGTTCAGGATTTTTAATTTTATAAACCATACGTTCCCAAACTTCAATTTTCGCGGGGGAGTGTGGCAAATTGAGTTTGTCCAAAACAATTTTGTCAAACCCTTCACTTTTCATAATAAGCGGCACTTCATAAATTGTTTCAGCGGTACGATTTTCAATAACGGCGTCTTCGTCCACGTCGCAGAATAGCGCAATTTTTTTCTTCATATCGCGGGAAATTGGATATTCGGTGCGACAAACTAAAATGTCAGGTTGAATGCCGATAGCGCGAAGTTCCTTGACGCTGTGTTGAGTAGGTTTAGTTTTCAGTTCACCAGCTGCGCCAATGAATGGAATTAACGTAACGTGAATATAAATTGCGTCGTTTTTGCCGACTTCCTTTTTAACTTGTCGAATTGCTTCAAGGAAAGGAAGGCTTTCAATATCGCCGACAGTACCACCGACTTCCGTTATAACAACGTCAGCTTTGTCAAGTTCAGCTACGGAATAAATGCGCGATTTAATTTCGTTAGTAATGTGCGGAATAACCTGTACCGTCGAGCCGAGATAATCGCCTTTACGTTCCTTGTTTAAGACGCTCCAATAAACTTTGCCAGTCGTCGTGTTGGAATGGCGGCTAAGATTTATATCGATAAAGCGTTCATAGTGTCCCAAATCTAAATCAGTTTCCGCGCCGTCTTCCGTGACGAAAACTTCACCGTGTTGGTACGGGCTCATAGTACCGGGGTCAATATTGATGTAAGGATCAAATTTTTGGATTGTGACTTTAATTCCGCGACTTTTTAAAAGTCTGCCGAGAGCCGCCGCAGTAATTCCTTTGCCCAATGAGGACACTACGCCGCCTGTCACGAAAATATATTTTGCCATGAATAAATTCCCCCGCGCAGTTTATTTTTCCGCACCGTCTAAATTATCAATGTTTGAAGTTGACGCCTTTTTAGTAGCGCGTCCGCGTTTAGCTTCAGGCGGATTCCATTCAACGAGTCCCCATTTACCTTCGCCGACGTGTTGAAAGCGACTGTCCATATTTATCATGGTGTAAACTTCGGAAATGGCGACCGCTTCATTTTGTACAGATTTATTTTTTTTCGCCAAAATCTCAAGGATTAAATCTTTGTAGAAAATTGGATTGTCTTTGCCAGAGTTAGTTAAAATTCTGTACGCTAAATCGACTTCAGACATTTTTTCAAAATCATTATCGCTCAATTTATCTTCCTCCATAGTAGCTTTTAGGAAATAATTTTTAATTCTTAATTCTTCATTTTTAATTACTACTCAACCGTGCCGCCCAAATTTTCCAGCGAATCAATGACAAGTACACAATCAGGCGTGACGTTTTGCATAACGAATTTCATTTTGTCAACTGGAATTGCAACACAGCCGCCAGTCCAAGGCTTAATCGGTCCTAAACAGTGGAGGAACAATGCCGATCCTTTGCCAGGCGTACATTCCGCGTTGTAGTCCATATTCAAAACGTACGTATAATGCGGATTATATTCGACAAGGTGTTCACTGTGCGCCGTGTCAAGCGCTGGATATTCGCGAACGTCGACAAGCTGATTGTACTTGCAATTAAAATCGCCCGACCAATAATAATTTTCATCAACTTGTACATAGGGAATTAAACAGTTGGGGTCAGGCGCAATGCCTAATGCAAAGTTAAATTTGAATACGCCGACTGGCGTTTTATTGTCGCCTTCGCGTTCCTTGCCAAGACCATTTTTGCCAATAAATCCTGGCGTCGTCATAATCTGTTGCCATTCGCCATTAAAATCTTTAACGTGCATTGAAACCCAAGCGGTAGTTTTTTCGCCAACTTGTGCCACAACAAAAATTTGATTGGCATTCTGCGCGGCAGGAAGTTTTTGTATCCATTGCGGCGTTGTACTCTGCGCGGCGGCAATGTTACTGCTGACTATTAAAGTCAAAATCATCACCACGACAATCGCAAACTTAGTCATTAAAATTTCCTCCTACATTGAAGTCGGCGCGGAAACTCCCAACAAATTAAGCGCGTGTTTAATCGTATGTGCAGTAACTTTCACGAGCGCTAACCGTGCCTTTGCAAGGTCATTATCAACGCCCAAAATTCTGCAGTCACGATAAAAGCTGTGGAACTGCGCGGCTAAATCATAGGCATAACGTGCAATGCGTTGTGGTGCAAATTCTTCAGCCGCCTTTTCAATTTCATTTGGATATTCAAAAATTTTGTTAATCAAGTCAATTTCAGCGGCAGTCGTCATCATTGAAAATTTTGGCGCGGCGTCAAGCTTTAATCCAACTTCATCAGCTTGACGGAAAATGCTACAAATTCTAGCGTGCGCATACTGAATGTAATAGACAGGATTTTCTGAACTTTGTTTCGTCGCTAAGTCAAGGTCAAAATCAAGCTGGCTATCAATCGACCGCATAAGAAAAAAATATCGCGCCGCGTCCGTACCAACTTCGTCCATAAGTTCGCGCAACGTTATACTTTCGCCAGTACGTTTAGACATCTTGACAAGTTCGCCGCCGCGATAAAGTGAAACCATTTGCAGGAGTAAAATTTTCAACTTGTCAGCGTCGAATCCAAGCGCAGACATAGCCGCTTTAACACGTACAATGTAACCGTGATGATCAGCGCCCCAAAGATTTATCATCATTCCGAAGTTGCGATCAAATTTATTTTTGTGGTAGGCAATATCGGCGGCAAGGTAAGTCGGTACGCCATTTTCACGAACAACTACGCGGTCTTTGTCGTCGCCGTACTTCATCGAACTAAGCCACAACGCGCCGTCTTTTTCGTAAATTTCGCCTTTGTCACGAAGAATTTGTATTGCGTCATTAATTTTATCAGGGTGCAAAGTTCGTTCACTAAACCATTTATCGAAGTCGACGCGGAAGTTAGACAAATCTTTTTTCAACTCGGCAAGTTTATCGGCGTATGCAAGGTCTTGTAAACTTTTCAGCCGTTCATCTTCGGGCAAGCTTAAATATTTATCGCCGTCACGTTCAACAATTTTTTTCGCCGTGTCGATAATGTCGACGCCGTGATAGCCATCTTCTGGAAATTCGCATGGTTGTCCCAAAAGTTCAAGGTAACGCGCATTGACAGACTTAGCAAGATTTTCCATTTGGTTGCCAGCGTCGTTTATGTAATATTCGCTTTCGACGTTGTAGCCAGCCGCGCGAAGAATGTTTACTATAGCTGAACCAGCCGCCGCGCCGCGTCCGTGTCCAACGTGCAAAAGTCCTGTAGGATTAGCGCTTACGTATTCAATTTGAATCGTCGCGTTATTTTTTGGCGGCAACTGTCCAAAATTTTCCGCGCAGTAAATATTTTTCAACTCGGTATAAATTACGTCGGACTTCAAATAAAAATTCATAAAGCCAGCGCCAGCAATTTCAATCTTATCAAGAAAATCTGCGTCGATACGTGATTTGATTTCTTCCGCAATTTTTTTTGGACTGGTACGAAAAACTTTTGCTGATTGCATTGCAAAGTTTGTAGCGAAGTCGCCAAATTCTTTTTTCGGCGGCACTTCCAAATTTACGCTGGGCAAGTCGCCATTTACTTTGAATGTACCGTCGGCAATTAAAGATTGTACGGCAGACTTTACCGCGTCGATGATTTTAATTTTTACTTCCAATAGATACGCTCCCTTCCTATAATCAACTTAGAATTTTATCTTTCATTCTTAATTCTTAATTAAACAAAAATCCGCCGCCTTTTCGCGTTGACGAATTAGACGACGTACAAAATTTTTCTTAAGAATTTACAAAAATATCTTCGCCCTTCAAAATTATTTGGCAAATATTATACAATAATTCAAGCTGATTGTCCACTTTTAAGATTTTTTGAAGAGTTCACGCAATTAATTTTTAATAGGCTATCGATAAATTTTAAGTTTATAATCTTTTTTAGTTAAACTACTTTTTCTTTTGGCGCAAAAGAAAAAGTAGCAAAAAGAAAACAGCCCGCTGAAATCGCATCACGCGATTTACGCGGGCGGGCGCGCGTCCTTGCGCGCCCTTCCTTTTTAGACGTTATATTTAAAAATATTTTTTAATCTACAATTTCCCGCGCAGTCCAATTTCCTTTGCCGTCCAAATTCAATTCGGTATCGTGAACATTAAAAAGCGTCGACCTATGACCTACGCTGACGATTGTGGAATGGGGCAAAACTTTTTTCAGCAATTCATACATTTCAAGTTCTCGTGGCTCATCCAATGCGCTAGTCGCCTCGTCCAAGAAAATATATTCTGGCGCCGTCAAAAGTACGCGGGCAAATGCTAAACGTTGTTGCTCGCCGCCTGATAAAATTCTGCTCCAATCGTCTTTCACGTCAAGTTTATCAACCAAATTCGGCAAGTCAACAAGTTTCAACGTCTCAATCAATTTTTCATCAGCTGGCGAATCTTTTTCAGCGGCTGGATAAATCAGCGCTCGACGTAAACTTCCAAGCGGCAAGTACGGTTTTTGCGGCAGGAACATTACGCGCGAATCTTGCGGCAAAGAAATTGTTCCTGACGCATACGCCCAAATTCCCGCCAATGTTCGCAGTAACGTTGACTTCCCGCAACCTGACGCGCCAGTTACTAACAACGACTTTGAATTTTCCAAGCTCAAGGAAAGTTTATTTAACAGTTCGCGTCCAGTCGGTAATGAAATAGTCAAGTCCGAAATTTTTAAATTCGCCGCCGTAGATTTTTCGACGTGACTTTCAATCGTCTGAACTTCGTTTACGTGTTCGGTAAAGCCAGCTAAACGGTGAATGACTGCCGCTAAACTTGCTATCGTCGCGTAGGAGTCAATAAAAAAGCTCATGGCGTCCTGCACTCTGCCGAATGCCGAAACAGTTTGCATAAGTCCACCAAGTTGCATTTCCCTTGCAAAATATTTTGGCGCGGCTAAAATTATCGGCACGATTACTGCCAACTGCGCGTAGCCATTAATATAAAAATTTAAATGCTTAGTCTTAGTCATCAGTCGACGAAAATTTTTTATTACGTCCGCAAACTTCCACGAAAAATTTTCCAGCTCCGATTTTTCACCGCGATAAAAGGCGATACTTTCCGCATTTTCACGTACGCGCATCATTGCAAAACGAAAGTCCGCTTCATAACGTTGCTGATTGAATTGCAAGCCGATTAACTTTCGCCCAACTAAATGAACTAGC
>CAMJAZ010000041.1 GCA_946403735.1 uncultured Selenomonadales bacterium | reverse complement strand
GCTTATCAGCATTCGTCGCACTTACTTTGACGCCAGCACTTTGTGCAATAATTCTTAAGCCACATGAACACGGCAAGAAAAATTTATTCAGCAAATTTTTTGACTGGTTCAATAATTGGTTTGAACGTACGAAAAATTCTTACGTCGGCGTTGTCGCTAAAGTTATTTCAGGAACTAAGCTTGCTATAATCTTTATGTTGATTGTCTGCGGTTTAACGGGTCTGCTTTTTAAAGTTTTGCCGTCAACTTTTGTCCCAGATGAGGATCAAGGTTATTTTGTCGCGGCAGTTATGATGCCAGAAGGCACTTCATTAAATAGAACTTCAATGACGACGGATAAAGTAGCCGCCGCCGTTCGTGAAAATGTACCTGGAATTAAAGATGTTATTTCAGTTGCGGGGTACGATATACTTTCAAGCGGTACAAAGTCTTCGTCGGCAACGTTATTTATAAGTATGCATCCTTGGGCAGACCGAAAAGACTTTGAACAGTCGGTAACTTCTGCAATTAATAATGTCTTTATGGTAGGTAACGGCGTAGCGCCAGAAGCCTTTGTAATGGGTGCTAACCCTCCAGCCTTGCCTGGACTTGGTCAAGTCGGCGGCTTAACAATGCAACTTATTGACTTGGAAAGCCATCCTGACACTGAACTTTCTGATATTACCAATAAAATTGTAATGGCGGCGAATCAACGTCCCGAACTTCAAGGCGTTAATACCTCATTCAGTGTGACTTCCCCAAGTTACAAATACGAACTCGATCAGAAGAAAATTGAAATGCTCGGCGTAAATCTTGCGGACGTTTATAGCGCATTGCAAGTAAATTTCGGCGGAATGGAAGTTGACGACTATAACCGCTTTGGACGTACTTATAAAGTTGTCACGCAGTCAGACGTTTACTTTCGCGGTGAAGTCGATATGCTGAAATTTATGTACGTCAGAGGAGCGAACGGGCAATTTGTGCCGCTCGACACGTTGATAAGTTACAAACTTAATACTGGAACAACGCAGGTCACGCGCTTTAACGGTAAACGCTCTGTACTGATTCAAGCACAGCCAGCTGAAGGTTATTCATCAGGTCAAGCAATGACTGCATTGACTGAAGTTGTCTATCAAGTTGCGCCTACAGGTTTCGGCGTTGAATGGTCAGGACAATCACGCGAAGAACAAAAAGCGTCTGGCTCAACAGGTCAAGTTATGGCGTTGGCATTGGTATTCGTCTTCTTGTGTCTTGCCGCATTATATGAAAGTTGGAGCGTACCATTTTCAGTTTTGATGACTGTACCGACAGGAGTTTTCGGCGCTTTGATTTCCGAATTTGTTTTAAATTACTATACAAATAATTTCGGCGTAGGCAACCCTGGTTTTCAAAATAGCGTTTACATGCAAATAGGCGTTATAATGATTATGGGACTTGCGGCGAAAAATGCAATACTGATTGTTGAATTTGCAAAAATGCGTACCGATAAGGGTATGGAGACAGTTAAAGCGTCTTTAGAGTCAGCAGGTTTACGCCTTCGTCCGATATTGATGACTTCATTTGCATTTATAATCGGATGTATTCCTTTGGCAACGGCTACAGGTGCAGGCTCGGCGGCTAGAAACTCTATGGGCGTGGCAGTCGTCGGCGGTATGACTATAGCAACATTTCTGGGAATATTTTTAATCCCTGTATTCTTCGTAGTGGTTCAAAACATTGTACAAAAAATTTTCGGCAAAAATAAAGTAGACGAAAATAAGAAAGTAAGTTTAGAAAAAAATTCAGAGTCAACAGATTGAATAAAAAAATTTAGGGGTATAAAATGTTTGACATTGTGATAATTGGCGCGGGATTTGCAGGCGCAGTTTTGGCTGAACGTTTCGCGCAGAGTAATAAAAAAATTTTGGTAATTGAACGCCGTCAACACATTGCTGGAAATTGCTACGATGAAGTCGACGACAATGGAATTTTAATTCACAAGTACGGACCGCACCTTTTCCATACAGATTTTGTTGACGTATGGGAATATCTTTCAAACTTTACGGAGTGGCACGTTTACCACCACAAAGTTAGAGCTATGGTCGACGGGCAAATTGTACCGATTCCCTTTAACTTCAACACGTTGGTTAAAGTCTTTCCAAAAAATTTAGCTGATAGAATGGAAGTAACGTTGCTGAAAAATTACGGCTATGGACAAAAAATTCCAATCCTTGAATTGAAAAAGTCTGCTGATCCGTACCTGCAATTTTTGGCTGAATACGTCTACAAAAATATTTTCCTGCACTACACCGAAAAGCAATGGGGCAAATCGCCTGAACAAATTGAAGGCGCTGTCACTGCGCGGGTACCAATTTTTATTGGACGCGACGACAGATATTTCAACGATAGATTTCAAGCTGTGCCGCGTTACGGTTACGCTAAGCTTGTCGAAAAAATGTTGGCGCATAAAAATATTAAGCTGATGTTAAACACAAACTTTGATGAAGTTGGCGAACTGCGCGGCGATGAAATTTATCTGTTCAATCAAAAATTTACTGGGCGTCTAATTTACACAGGACAGCTTGACGAACTTTTCAGCTATAAATTTGGCGCGTTACCGTACCGTAGCGTTGATATGAAGTTTGAGACGGTCGACGCTGAAAGTTATCAAGACGTGGCAACTGTCAACTACCCCAACAATTACGACTTCACGCGAATAACCGAATTTAAAAATATTCATCCCGCGCAGTCCAAACGTACAACGATTTTAAAAGAATATCCGCAAAATTACGTTAAAGGCGAAAATGACCCGTACTATCCAGTTTTCACTGATGAAGCGCGGACAGCTTACGAAAAATATTCTGCCGAACTGCAAAATTTTCCGCAAATTAAGGCGGTCGGGCGGCTGGCTGAATATAAATATTATGATATGGACGACATTGTTAAAAAAGCGCTTGACGTTTACGCGGAGTTGAAAGATTGAACTGCGGACTAATAATTCCAACGCTTAACGCTGGAAAAAATTTTGAAACGTTACTTGAACAAATCGCCGCGCAAGATTTACCACTGAAAAAATTAATTGTCGATTCTGAATCAACGGACGACACGGTAAGCCTTGCTAAGCGATTTAATTTTGACGTACTACCAGTACAGCGAAAAAATTTTAATCACGGCGCAACGCGGCAATTAGCACTTGAATATGTGCTTGAAAAATTTTCAATCAGCGCTATAATATTTTTAACGCAGGACGTTTTGCTTTACGATGAAAAAACTTTGTCGACGCTAATAAAAATTTTCGACGCAGATTCAACAGTCGGCTTGACGTACGGTCGGCAACTTCCGCACAATGGCGCGACGCTTGAGGCAAAAATTTTGCGGCAGTTCAACTATCCAGCTGAAAGTCAACTGCGCAGTCTCGACGATAAAAAAATTTACGGTATAAAGACGGCGTTAAATTCCAATTCTTTTTCAGCGTACCGTGTCGACGCGCTAAAAAAAGTTGGCGGTTTTCCAACGAACGCGATTTTGTCGGAGGATATGTACGTTGCCGCTAAAATGTTGCTTGACGGCTGGAAGATTTTTTACAATGCCGCCGCGCAGGTTTATCACAGTCACAATTACACGGCGACGCAGGAATTTCACCGCTACTTTGACATTGGCGTCTTTCATTCGCGTGAACGTTGGATTCGTGACACTTTCGGCAGTGCAGAGGGCGCAGGTAAAAAGTTTGTGCTGATGAAGTTGAAGACGTTGTGGCAAGAAAATCCGCTTGACTGTATTGGTGCAATTTGTAGGGACGGCGCAAAATTTTTCGGCTACAGATTAGGACGGCTTGAAAAATTTTTACCGAAAAGTTTATGTCAAATACTTGCAATGCATAAAAATTATTTTAAATAACATAAGAACTAGGAAAGAGGTAGCAGACATGAAAAATTTGGTTATCATTGGCGCTGGCGGCTTTGCACGCGAAGTTTACTGGCACGCGCAAATGGCGTCTGGATTCGATTCTGAATGGACTATCAAAGGTTTTCTTGACGGCGATGTAAAACTTACCGCTGAAGAGTACGCAAAATTGCCTGGCGACGTTACACTTTTAGGCGACGTTGACAGCTATGAAATTCATCCTGACGACGTTTTCACCTGCGCGGTTGGTACGCCTAATGTTCGCAAAAAGTTAATCGAAAAGATGTTGTCACGCGGCGGCAAGTTCATCAACATTATCAGCGAATACGCACACATTTTCCCTGCGGCGAAAATTGGTCAAGGCGTAATTATCGGCTTGGATAACGGAATTAGCGATCACGCGGAACTTGGCGACTTCGCAATTATGAATAACGTTTCGTATCTTGGACACGACGTAAAAGTTGGGAAGTTCACTTGCATTATGTCACACGTCGACGTTGGCGGCGCTGCGCAGATTGGCGACGAAGTTTTCATTGGCAGTCACGCAACACTTTTACCGAAGGCGAAAGTTGGCAATGGCGCATACGTCGGAACTGGTAGCGTTGTGTTGAAAAAAGTTAGCGCAGGTGCAAAAGTTTTCGGTAATCCCGCAGTTGAAATTTAAAGTGTTTTTCATACTAACTACTAACTAATTGAGGCTAACTAATTGAGGAGATGAAATTTTGAACAAAGACGAATTTATTAAACAGCTGACTGACATAATGGACACTGAAACAGAATTGACGCTTGACACAAATTTAAGCGACGTTGAAGAATGGGATTCACTTAGTTTAGTGTCATTCCTTTCATTCTGCAATGCAAGGTTACGGCGTCCAATCTTGCCTGACGAAATTAAAAGTGCGCAGACCGTCAATGATTTGTTTAAAATTGTCGAGGAAGGCTGATGCTTTTTACCGTAGAAAATGCCGCGTTGGAAGTTGTTAGCGCTTACGTTTCAAAAAATCGCGTGACGATTGAAGAGCGGCTTAAAAATCTTGTTGCAGATAAAAAAATTTCCCGCCTTAAAAAAGGTACGGGCTTTGAGGCGTTTAGTATCGCTGATGAAAATATTTGTGCGTCGGACTACTGCGCGGCGGCGGCTGAAAAAATTTTCGCCACTACCGAAATTAATCAGTCAGATATTCGCGCAATAATTTTTGTCACTCAAACGCCTGATTTTTTTCTGCCTTCAACCAGTCACGTACTGCACAATCGCTTGAATTTGCCACGTGACGCCGTAGCCTTCGATATAAATTTAGGCTGTTCAGGTTTCGTTTACGGTCTGTACGTTGCCGCGTCATTGGTGCAGAATCTTGACGGAAAAATTTTGCTACTTTGCGGCGATACTGTCACGCGAAATATTTTTGCAGACGATATTTCCTGCTTGTCAGTCTTTGGTGACGCGGGAACAGCGGCTGTCATTTCAAAACGTCTAGGCGAAAAAATTTTCTTCAACATGCAAACTTACGGCGAACTGAAAAACGCTATCCTTATGCAACGTGGCGCGTACAGAAATAAATTACACGTAGAAAATAATTCGCTGAATGTACGTGAAAATTTCGTCACTATGGACGGCGCGGCAGTTATGGACTTTTCAACAAAGTACGTACCGAAAAATTTAGCGGACTTGATGAACTTCGCAAATGTTGACGAATCACGAATTGAAAACTTTTTCCTGCACCAAGCTAATCGGCTAATGCTACAAAATATCGCATCACAATTACAAATACTGCTTGAAAAAGTGCCGTTTAAATCTGCGCGGATTGGCAATACTAGTTCAGCGTCAATCCCCGTGACTTTGTGCGAAATGAAACGCCTTGAAGAGCCGATAAACTTTTTATCAGTACTTAGCGGTTTTGGCGTTGGAATGTCGCTAGCGTCTGCAGTCGTCGATTTGACGAATTTAATTTGCCTTCCAACGGAGGAAATGTGATGAATATAAATTTTGATTTTACAGGTAAAAATTTTGTAATTGTCGGCGCGTCATCGGGTATCGGCAAGCAAACGGCGATTGAACTTGCACGAAGTGGCGCGAATGTTTTAGCGATTGGTCGGAATGTTCAACGTCTTGCTGAATTGAAAAGTATCGTTCCTACTCAAATTTTTACAATGTCGCTTGATGTTATCGACGCTGAACAGGACGACTGGGCAAAACTTTTTTCAAACTTTATCAGCGCAGTAGGTAAGATTGACGGCGGCGTTTACTCGGCAGGAATTGTTGGATTGACGCCGTTAAACTCATTCGATAGGGAACTTGCACATAGAATTTTCGATACAAGTTTTTGGGGAATGATAAATTTTATGCAAGTTGCCGCGAAGAAAAAATTTTCTAACGTCGGCTCAAGTTTTGTATTGTTGAGTTCATTAGCGGCTGATTTTGGGACGAAAAGTCTTTTTGCGTACTCGGCGGCAAAGGCGGCAGTTAAAGCGGCAGTCAAGCCTATTGCTAAGGAAATTATTCGTAACCGCCACCGTATCAATACCGTTTCGCCAGCAATGGTTAAAACTGATATGTTGGGCAATATCACCTACGAAGATGAAATTGGCGCGTCGGAAATTTCGCGTTATCTTTTGGGACTTGGTAAGCCTGAAGATATTTCTGGATTGATTTTATTTTTGTTGAGTGACCGCGCAGGTTGGATAACTGGTCAAGATTTTTCGCTTGACGGCGGCTATTTATTGAATTAAGAATTAAGAATGAAGAATTAAGAATTAATACTCACTAACATCGAGGTGATTTAAATGAAATGTTTTGTTTGCGGTGGAGAAATGACGCCGTATTTTGAAAAAAATTTTGGAATGAAACACGTTGACCATTGCGAATATGTTTGTTGTGAAAATTGCGGGCTTGTCGTGGCGAAAACTATTTACGAAATGCCACGTGAGCAATGGGAAAAGCTTAATTACGAATGCCACAGCGCACTTTTCAACAAAGGCGAAATTGATTACACTGACATTGATCCAAATGTATTTGTACGTTTTGAATCTCAATCAAATCTTTTCAGCGAACTTGTCAAGTACGAAATTTTTAAATCCGATTGGAAAGCGGTTGACTACGGCGCTGGCAACGGTACACTTGCCGATATGACGAATAAAAAAATTGGTAAAGCGTGGCTTAAAAAATTTGATGCGTATATGGAGGCTCTCGACGAAAATTATTTGTCCGAAGTTTCGCCGCAAAGTTTTGACTTTCTTGTAAGTTCTTCCGTATTTGAACATTTAAACGGAATTGAAGGCGACGTTGACAGGATTATTAACTTGATTAAACCAACGGGCATTATGGGATTGCATACGCTGATTTGCGAAGAAGTGCCGAAAAATCCGAATTGGTTTTACGCGCTGTTGCCCATTCACTGCACATTTTGGACGAATAAGGCGACGCAAATTCTTTACGAAAAAGCAGGATTTAAACGTTGTGCTTATCACGTTGAAGCGCGAATGTGGCTTATGTTCCGCAACGTTGAAGATTTTGAACGGCTTAAATCTTCCGCCGATAAGTTGACGGGAAATTTTGTATTCTCCGAAAACTTTGTAGACTACTGGAAATTAAAGCCAGACCAAATTGTTTTCCCTGCGTCTACCTCATCCAAAATTTACGATATATTAAATTTGTGGAAAGTTGAAAATTAGTTTTAGAATATTTTTAGTCCGTGATTCGCTACGGAGGTTTTATTTTTGAGATATTTTCGGGCGCTAGCGGCGCTGATACTCGATATAATTCACAACCGAAAATTACTTTGGCAAATGACGAAACGCGACTTTCGACAGCGGTATCTAGGCTCATACTTAGGAATTTTATGGGCGTTCATACAGCCAACAGTAACCGTGCTAATTTTTTGGTTCGTCTTTCAAGTTGGATTTAAATCCCAGCCAGTTGCCAACGTACCATTTATATTATGGCTAGTCTGCGGAATGTTTCCTTGGTTCTTCATCAGCGACAGCATTTTAAGCGCGACAACGTCCGTACTTGAAAGTAGTTTTCTAGTCAAAAAAATTGTTTTCCGCGTTGAAATTTTGCCGATTGTAAAAATTATGTCCGCGCTCGTCGTACATATTTTTTTCGTCGTCGTACTGTTCGCAATGTTCGCGTATTACGGCTATTCCGTGTCAATTTACAATCTGCAAATAATTTATTACTTTTTCGCTATGATTTGCTTAACGTTAGGAATTTCGTGGCTGACAAGTTCACTTACTGTATTTCTGCGCGACGTTGGACAATTCGCGGCAATGATTTTGCAATTTGGATTTTGGTTCACGCCAATTTTTTGGAGCTTGAAAATTATTCCCGAAGAATTTCATTTCTTCCTGAAATTAAATCCCGCGTATTATCTAATTGAAGGGTACAGACAAAGTTTCATCTATTACGAATGGTTCTGGCAACACATTCATCAAACGGCGTACTTTTGGACGTTCACGGCGATAACGGCGTTTATCGGTGCGTGGTGCTTTAAAAAGTTGCGTCCACACTTCGCCGACGTTTTGTAATCGCTAAAATTTTTTAATCTAAACCGTAAATCTTTTTTACATCATCAGTATATGAGCCGTCGTCATTGTGAACAACAAGCGGCGGCAATATTTTTAAACTCCCAGCGTTGCCGCCAACGGTAGCCTCAAGCATTATCAAGTTGGCGTCACGATTTTTTTTTGGATAAATCATCTGCAACCGTTTCATTTCAAATTGATGACGGTGTAGGGCGTCGACAATTTCAGTTAGCCGCGCCGCCGAGTGAATCATACAAAAACTACCGTGAAATTTCAGCGCGAATCTAGCCGCCGTCACAACATCTTCAAGCGTTGCAGTAAATTCGTGCCGCGCATTGGCAACGCCTATGAATTTATTAGCCTCACCAGCTTTCACGGGATAATACGGCGGATTGGCTACTACTAAGTCAAAACTTTCTGCGCAAAAAAAATCGCGGATTTGGCGGTAATCGCCCTCCACGACAGAAATTTTTTCCGATAAGTTATTCAGTTGTACATTTCGCCGCGCAATTTCCGCCATTTCGCCGTTTAATTCAATCGCGCAGATTTTTTCTACTTCATCAGCTATCAAAAGTGGTATAACGCCTGT
>CAMJAZ010000040.1 GCA_946403735.1 uncultured Selenomonadales bacterium | reverse complement strand
GTTTCATTCGTGCCGACTTTCGACGAATACGAATTGCGTTCAAATAAAAAAGGCGTTACATTCGGTGCAACTTGGTCGCCGTTTAAAAATACTTACACGGAAGCAGATTATTTTCACGGCAAGACGCTTGACACGAACGAAAGGACAAAAGCTTTCTTTGGACGTATAAGTTTCTTTTTCTAGAATGTAGGAAAAAAATTTGACTGATAAATTTTTAAAACTGCGCGGAAGAAAAATTGAACTGGGCAAAAAAACTTTAGTCATGGGAATTTTAAACGTGACGCCTGATTCATTTTCGGACGGCGGTTTTTTTTACTCATTCGACGCGGCATTAAGTCACGCGGCTAAACTTGTCGAAGACGGCGCAGATATTATCGACGTAGGCGCGGAATCTACACGCCCAAATTTCACGCCAATTAACGCTGATGAAGAAATTTCTCGCCTTGAAAAAATTATTCCCGCCGTAAAAAATTTTGGTGTACCGATTAGCATTGACACGTACAAGCCCGAAGTTGCCGCCGTTGCACTTGAACTTGGCGCGGAAATTATTAACGACGTTAGCGGACTTGCAAGCGATGAAATGATTCACGTTGCGAAAAAATTTGACGTGCCAGTTATCGCTATGCACAATCGTCGCGATGAAAACTTTCCCAGCGTTATCGACGATATAAAAAATTTTTTCCGCCAAACTTTAAAACGTTGTGAAAGTTTTGGATTGGACGCAGCGCAGATTATTTTTGACGTTGGAATTGGTTTTGGTAAGATGCAGGAAGAAAATTTGACTGTACTGCGAAAATTACGCGAATTTAAAATTTTGGACGGCGTGGAAGTGCCGCTACTTTTGGGCGTCAGTAGAAAAAGCGTTATCGAATACGCGACGGGCTTTAATGTTGACGATAGGGACGAGGCGACGGGCGCAATTTGCGTACTGGCAATTTCTCACGGCGTCGACATTGTACGAGTTCACAACGTCAAGATGATTTACAAAATGTGCAAAATGACCGATTATTTAGTTAAGATTTAAATTTGGCGTTATAAATTTTTTCTTTGTCATATTGAAAGACTTGTGATAAAATCTAGGCAAAATTTTTTGGAGGTGACGAAGTTGAAACACATCAAGACCATTAACAAGGCGGGGTTGCAGAAAACTTTGAAAAGCGGCGGTTGTGGCGAATGTCAGGCGTCCTGTCAATCAGCTTGCAAGACGAGTTGCACTGTTGGAAATCAAGTTTGCGAACGTCAGAAAAAAAGTTAAGATAAAATTTTTTAGCGCAAAATTTTAAGGAGTAATGAACAGTTCCTTCAAACTATTCACTACTCCTTTTTAATTTACGTATAAACTATTCAAGTTCAATCGTAGCTGGCGGCTTAGACGTGCAATCGTACAAAACGCGGTTGACGCCTTTAACTTCGTTGACAATCCTATTTGCAATTTTATTTAAAATTGCCCAGTCAATTTGCGCCGCCTCCGCCGTCATAAAATCGCTGGTCAAAACTGCGCGGAGGACAATGGCATAATCATAAGTTCGACCGTCACCCATTACGCCGACCGACCGCATATTTGTTAATGCGGCGAAGTATTGAGCAAGTTTAGACGCAATGCCCGCCTTGAAAATTTCTTCGCGGTAAATGGCGTCTGCGTCCTGCACAATTTTAATTTTATCCGCCGTAACTTCGCCGATAATTCTAATGCCGAGTCCTGGACCTGGAAACGGTTGACGACTTACAATATTTTCTGGCAGTCCAACTTGTCGCCCAGCTTCACGAACTTCATCTTTAAACAAAAGTCTAAGCGGTTCAATAATTTCTTTGAAGTCCACGAAGTCAGGCAAGCCGCCAACGTTATGGTGAGACTTAATCACGGCAGATTTACCCAGCCCACTTTCGATAACGTCAGGGTAAATCGTCCCTTGTACGAGGAAGTCGACCGCGCCAATTTTTTTAGCGACTTCCTCAAATACGCGGATAAATTCTTCACCGATAATTTTGCGTTTACGTTCAGGATCAGTGACGCCTTGAAGTTTAGCTAAAAATCTTTCAGCCGCGTCAATACGAATGAAATTTAAATCGTAATTTGCAAACGCCGCCTCAACTTCCGCGCTTTCATTTTTACGTAAAAGCCCGTGATCGACAAATACGCAAGTTAAATTTTTTCCTACAGCCTTACTCAACATTACAGCCGCAACGCTTGAATCAACGCCGCCCGACAATGCGCAAAGTACTTTACCGTTGCCAATTTTATTTTTAAGTTCAGCGACGGTATCAGCAACGAAAGTATCCATTTTCCAATCACGTTTACAGCCGCAAATATCGACGAAGTTTGAAAAAATTTTTTTACCTTCGACGGTATGTAAAACTTCAGGGTGGAATTGTACGGCGTAAAGATTTTTCGCGGAATTTTCAGCCGCCGCTACGGGACAATTTTCACTCCGCGCAGTTACGGTAAAATCTTTCGGCAAAGTAAAAATTCTATCGGCGTGGCTCATCCATACGACGGAATTTTTTTCGACGTCTTTAAAAAGTCTTGACGCGCTTAAAATTTCAAGTGAAGTTTTGCCGTATTCGTCAACGTCAGACTTTTTCACTTCACCGCCTAAAACGTGAGTCATTGCCTGCGCACCGTAACAAATGCCAAGCACGGGAATATTTAAGTTGAAAAGTTCAGCAGGCGGCAAGCTTGAAGTTGGATTGTAGACGCTTTGAGGTCCGCCAGTCAAAATAATTCCTTCGGGATTTAAATTTTTTATCGCGTCAAAATTTATCGCCGTGCCAAGACCGCTTTTAACATTTTTGTCGGCGGAAATTTCACCGTCCGTCAAAGTGTGAACTTCGCAGTAAACGTGATTTTCACGAACGCGCCGCGCTATCAGCTGATTGTACTGCCCACCAAAATCTAATACTAAAATCATTCTGCCACCCCTTTTACTTCGTCTTTCAATTCGTGTATCAAAAAGAAATCGCCTAAGTAGGTTGGATAATCTTGAAATTCACGTAATTTTTCAATCGGATAAACTTCAATTTTTTTATCACGAAAAACTTCTTGTACAAAAATGTAGTAAGGGTAAAGCTCGGATAAAAAGTTTATAAGTTTATCCAAACAACCTGATTTTTTATACCAATGCGGATTAATTTCCATGAAAATAGGCGCAGGATTTTCCGTCAAAATATTTTTTGCACCAAATAAAACTTGCGGTTCAAAACCTTCAGTGTCAATCCAAATATATTTTACGTCTTTAGCGGAAATATTTTTTTCGGCAAAATATTTATCCAGCGAAATAATTTTAATAATTTCTGTTTCTTGATCGTCCCTTTCTTGAAAAAGTCTATTAGCGCCTGGATTCCAAGGGGCTTTGTACATTGTCATTTCAGTTTCTTCGTTACCTAATCCATAATTTTCAACAGTAGTTTTTTTATATAAATCGTTGAGAATTAAATTTGTCCGTAAAAGTTTAAAATTTTCGGGATCGGGTTCAAAGGCTAGAAGTTTTAAATTTTGTGCAAGTTTTTTTGTAAAATAAATTCCCGTCGTGCCGATATTCGCGCCTAAATCTAAAAATAAACCTTCGCTGTCATCAGTGCCATAAAAATTTTTTGCCAACAGCTGAAAAAGTTTCATATCATCTTCAGACCATGTTTTCCGCTTAATGTACATGGTGCCCATGATAGTATCATCTTTTGACGTGGCAACGTAATGAAGACCGTCAGCCGTTGTGCAACTTGTAAAGTAATTAAACTGCCGCGCAGTTTTGAAATGCAAGATGCGATACGCCAGCTGCCCCCCCCCTTGTGGATTCAGCAAGGTATACATTGCCGCAGGGTGTGCCGCCCAACTGTTTCAATCCAGCGCAAAAATTACACGTTGCGGCGGGATATTCATAAAATGCATGAGCGACATAAAAAATTTTCTATTGCCTTTTTCAAATATTAGGAGATATTCCCACGAAGACTTTTCAGCTAGCAAATTTTTATCCGTTGCAGGAGTAATTGTACCAACAATTTCAAGATTTTCTTTGATAGCAAATTCGTTAATCCACTGCGCGGAATTGCCAGTGTAATCGCAAATTAAAACTTTAATAACAAGTTCCCCTTTCAACGTTTAAATTTAAAAAGACCCCGACGTTTCGAGGTCTTGGGGCGGACAAAATTTTTCGTTCCAAAACGTCTGCGCTTACAAAATGGCAGTATAATAATTGTCCGCTTGAAGTCTATTTAAGTCAACGTGCAAACTCCACGTACAAGAAATTTCAAAGTGGCTCCCCGAACTGGACTCGAACCAGTGACTCCCTGATTAACAGTCAGGTGCTCTACCGACTGAGCTACCGAGGAATTTATTTTGACAGAATTATAAGACAAAATCATTGCACTTGTCAATAACTAGAAAAAATTTTAATTGAAATTTGTTTGACGCTTTAATAGACTTCAAAATATAACAAACTTGTCAAATTTTATGCTTTATGATAAACTTCGTGATATTTTAAGGAGGAAATTTTTATGCAGTATAAATGCAAAATGACAGTTATTGATAAAAAAGTTTTTCCTGACTTACAAGAAAAATTTTTAGCTGATCCAAAGTCTGGCGCGTGTCCATTCTACGAAGTCGGCGCGGAATATCTTTTTGAACGTTATGGCGACGAAGATACTTTTTGGACGCAAGGTAAAGGCGCTCATTGCGCGGAGGCTTGGGATTGTTTTAGCCGCTACGTTTACACAGCGTTGCAAGGCGGCTCGATTATGCGAAATTGGACAAACGATGAACACATGATGATAGCTTGTTGCAATGACGGCACACGACCTGTAATTTTCAATATTGAACGGCTTGACTACAAAGTTTTGCACGTCAATGCAGATGAACTTACTCAAAATAAAATTGCCGCTGAAATTAAAAAGCTTGACGGCGTTTTCAATGCAACTTTCCGCGCTGATAAAAACTTCACGGAAATTTTTATGGATAGAAATAATGAAGTCAGTGACGAAAAAATTTTGGACGCCGTTAAATCGGTAGGGAATTTTGACACACGCATTGATTAGGGAAAAATTTATGGAAAAAGTCGGCATACTCGGACCACGCGGTACGCATTCTGAAGAGGCGGCACTTCGTTTAAATGAAATTTTATCGTCGAATCGTGAACTTGTAATCTGCGCGGAAATTTTTGAAGTCCTTGCGGCAGTTGAAACAGGTGAACTTGACGCGGGATTTGTACCCGTCGAAAATTCGTTGGAAGGTTCAATAAACATCACGCTTGACACGTTAGCGCGGAGTGATTCGCTTGTCATTGCGCGGGAATTTATTTGGACGATACATAATCAGCTTGCAGTTAAATCTGGCGTCAAACTTGGCGACGTGAAAAAAATTTTTTCGCATAGTCAGCCACTTTCACAGTGTAGAAAATTTCTGCTGAAAAATTTCCCACACGTTGAATTGGTGTCGACGACAAGTACTTCACGCGCCGCTGAAATTGTTGCTGAATCTTCGCAAGTTGATGGCTACGCGGCAATTTGTACCAAACGTGCAGGACAGCTGAATAATCTTGAAACGCTTGCAAACGAAATTCAAGATAACTCCGCTAATCGCACGAGATTTTTTGAAGTTCGACGCCGTCCTAATGAAAAATTTCCTACGATTAAAGGCGATAAAATTTTAATCATTTGCCAAATTGACGGTAGCCGCGCAGGTTCACTTTGCGAAGTTTTGAAAGAGTTTGCCTTCCGTCATGTAAATATGACGCGCATTGAATCACGCCCCGCACGGACTGAATTGGGCGAATATATTTTTTTCTTCGACTTGGAAAATAATGTTGACAGGCGAACTTTGAACGATGCGATTGGCGGAGTTAAGAAAAAAAGTATTTGGCTTAAAGACTTGGGAACATTCCCTGTTATTAATGCGTAATTAGGAATGCTTAATGCGTAATTAAAGCTAAAAGCTAACATAGAAAGGAAAATTTAAATTGGTTATAATTATGAACATAGACGCGACGGAAAAAGATATTTCCGAAGTCGTACACACTGTTGAAGAAACTGGACTTCAAGCTAAAATTATGGAAGGCGCTCAACAAAAAATCGTTGGAGTTATCGGCGATAAAACTAAATTAGCGTCCGTTGCTATAGGCGCAATGAATGGCGTTGAAAATATCGTTGCCATTTCAAAAAACTATAAACTTGCTAGCCGTGAATTTCATCCGCAATCAACCGTAATTGATATTGACGGCGTTAAAATTGGCGGCGCTGAACCAGTCATAATGGCTGGACCTTGCGCAGTTGAATCACGTGAACAACTTTTGATGACTGCTGAAATTGTCAAAAAAGGTGGCGCACAATTTTTACGTGGCGGCGCGTACAAACCGCGTACTTCCCCATACTCTTTTCAAGGGCTTGAAGTCGAAGGCTTAAAATATCTTGCTGAAGCGCGTGAAAAAACTGGCTTAAAAATCATTACGGAAGTTACGACTGTTGAAGGCATTGCGCCAGTTGCTGAATACGCTGACATTATGCAAATCGGCGCTCGGAATATGCAAAATTTTGGTCTGCTTAAAGAAGTTGGCAAATGCGGTAAACCCGTAATGTTGAAACGCGGACTTTCAGCGACGATTGATGAATGGTTGAACGCGGCGGAATACATTATGAACGCGGGAACACCTGACGTAATTTTATGTGAACGCGGCATTAGAACTTACGAAACGTACACGCGCAACACTTTGGACTTAAGCGCAGTTGCGGCAGTTAAACATCTTTCGCATTTGCCGATAATCGTTGATCCAAGTCACGGTACAGGAAAATGGCGTATGATTAAGCCTATGGCATTAGCGGCAATCGCGGCGGGCGCCGATGGCTTAATGATGGAAGTTCATCCCAATCCAGCAAAAGCAATGTCTGACGGTTCACAATCTTTGACTGGCGAACATTACCTCGACTTAATGGAAGGCGTAAGGAAACTTTCAAAATTTATACGTGACGAAAATTTAGTGCCACTTGTAGCTTGAAGGTGTAAAATTGGCAGACATTTCGTAAAAAAAAATTAAATCTTGACGTAAACATTAAGTAGTGCTACAATTTTACCATATTAATTCATTGGAGGAATTCTTATGGCTGATAATAAAACTTTAGGATTTTCAGCAGATGCTAATGACACTCTCGGTGTTGGTGATCTTATTAGTACTTCTGAACCTGTTCACGTAATGTATGGTAGCCCGACTGAACCTGTTCTCAATGGCGAAACTGACATTGTCAACGAATACGTTTACACCGAAGGCAATGTTACCATTAACAATTACACTGCGTGGGAAAATATTGATTTTCATGGTCATATGCAAGATTGGGTTGTTGTTGGCAATGACTTCGTGGTAAATGCTAACGAAGGTTCTTTGCGCATTACCAATGCTAAAGATAAGTTGATGGAGTTCAGAGACAGCGACAACGACATTATCATGCACGCTTTAGTTAAAGAGGCTGGCGGAACTTTCGACGGTACATCTTACAATGAATTGGTTGTAGTTAATGGTGCTAACGATCAATCCGATATACTCATTGCTGGTAGTGGCGGCAGTGAACTTTGGGGTGGCGCTGGATTTGTTGATGATAACCTTTGGGGCGGCGCTGGTGTAGATATTTTCACCTACAAATATGGCAACGGTAATGATCTCGTTTATGGCGCTGAAAACAACGACATTATCAATTTGGATGGCATCAGCTCTGGCGATATTAGAGGCGCAGAATTCAAAGAATACGGCGTTCTCTTAGTATTCAAAGATTATGGTAGCCTTAATGTTGTTGGCGATCCTACAACCATAACTACTAGTGATGGTGTTATTAACCTTAACCATAGCAATAGAACTGCTGTATTCACTTCAAATTCATCGATTCAACAATAAAACTAGATTAACTTGAACTTTAAAAGTCATTAGACGCTACGTCTTTAATGACGCACGATAAATTAAAAAGCTCCGTTTACGACGGGGCTTTTTTCGTGTCCAAAAAAACTTTCTATAAAAATCTTTTACCGCTAAAAAAATTTTTTTATAGCTGATAATCCTACTTGCATATACAAGCTTTTTTATTTAAAATTCAATTTAAGCGCGGCGATTTTTTTAAATTTTTTAGTGATTCGTCGCAGGGAATTATTATTTTCATTTTAAAGGAGGTTGGAAGGTATGCAGGAGGCAATGCAAAAATTTGGACGCTTCCTTAGCGCAATGGTTATGCCGAATATTGGCGCGTTCATTGCATGGGGCTTTATCACAGCTCTATTCATACCTGCAGGCTGGTTGCCAAATGAAACGCTCGGCGCAATGGTCGGACCAATGGCGAAGTGGTTACTTCCGCTGTTAATCGGCTTTACTGGTGGTGAAGTCATTTATCAACATCGCGGTGGCGTTGTCGGCGCTATCGCAACTGCTGGTATCATTGTTGCAACGGATATTCCTATGTTCATGGGCGCAATGATTATGGGACCTTTAGGCGGCGTTGCAATTAAAAAGTTTGATGAAGCGGTTCAAGATTCAATTCCTGGCGGCTTTGAAATGCTCGTCAACAACTTTTCAGCAGGTATAGTCGGCGGTGTACTTGCTTGCTTAGCTGTAATCATTGTAGGACCAATCGTCGAAAGTATCACGGGCGGCTTAGGTAGCGCAGTTGGCAGTATCGTCAACGCAGGACTTTTGCCATTAGTTTCAATCTTAGTTGAGCCTGCAAAAATTTTGTTCCTCAACAATGCGATAAATCACGGCGTCTTCACTCCTCTGGGAATGCAACAAGTTCAAGAGGTCGGAAAATCTGTATTCTTCATGATTGAATCAAATCCTGGACCTGGTACGGGCGTATTGTTAGCTTATACGTTATTCGGCGTAGGCAGTGCAAAAGGTTCAGCACCTGGCGCATTGATAATTCATTTCTTAGGCGGCATTCATGAAATTTACTTCCCCTACGTCTTGATGAAACCTACTTTGATTTTAGCAGTTATCGCGGGCGGCATTATCGCCGTCGATGGCTACGCGG
>CAMJAZ010000039.1 GCA_946403735.1 uncultured Selenomonadales bacterium | reverse complement strand
ATTTTTCAGCAATCTTGGCAACCATTTCGACGTTGACACCAGTTAGCATACCGTCACGCGCAATATCAGTGTAAGTTATCATAGTAATTCCGCAATCGCCAATACGCGCGGCAAGTTCTTCAGCCGCCATTTCGCCTGAATTACTCCAACCGTTCACGGCAACAATTCCGTCACGCGCATCAATCGCTACAATAACTCTATCACCAAATTGCGCCGCCGCCTCACGTACGAAGTTAGGATTTTCAACTGCCGCTGTCCCTACCATAACACGTGCAACGCCTAAATCCAGCATCATGTCAATTTCTTCCATACTGCGAATGCCGCCGCCGACTTCAATCGGTATCGTGACATTCTCCAAAATTTTTTTTATCGTGAAAATGTTCATCGGATGACCGACTTTCGCGCCGTCCAAATCGACAACGTGCAAGAAGTGTGCGCCTGCGTCCTGCAGCTCAAGCGCCGTATCTTCGGGGTAAATAGAATATGTAAATTCTTTTGTATAATCTCCCTGCGTTAAGCGTACACACTTGCCGCCTAAAATATCAATCGCGGGTAAAATTATCATAAGTTGTCACCTCAATTTTAGCTTTTAGCTTTTATGGATTAGAAAATTTTTTTTATTTAAAGTTGATAATCTACAAAATTTTTCAAGACTTTAAGTCCAACATCGCCAGATTTTTCAGGATGAAATTGTGTAGCAAAAATATTTTCGTACTCAATCGCCGCAGTGATTCTTTCGCCGTAATAAGTTCGCGCCGCAATTAAATTTTCGTCTAAAGGTACGGCGTGATAGCTATGGACAAAGTAAAAGTACGGCGTTGCACTCAAGCCCGCCATAAATTTTGACGCGCCGAACTTCGTGAAATTTTTACTGCCGACCTTAACGTAATTCCAGCCCATATGCGGAATTTTTAAGCCATCCGCGCAGATTTTTTTCACAGTGCCTTTAAAAATTCCCAAGCCCTTAACGTCAGGCGTTTCTTCGCTACTTTCAAACAAAATTTGAAGTCCTACGCAAATTCCAAAAAGCGGTTTTCCATTTTTTATTTGTTCAATAATCGTTGGAATTAAGCCTGTCGACTCAAGATTTTTCATACAGTCGCCAAATGCTCCGACGCCTGGCAAAATTAATTTGTCAGCGTCTATTAAATCGTCAGCGTCACGTGTCACCATAACTTCTCCGCCAACTGTCGATATGGCTTTTTCTACGCTGTACAAATTGCCAACGCCATAATCAATTATCGCAATCATAAACTTCACCTCTTTTAAAAAAATTTTTTTATTTGAACTTAAAAATTTACCCTCCAACTAGGAGGGCTTTTATATATCGCCGCAACAAAATGAAATTATCTTCCCACCTTAAGTTTTTAAATATTATAGTGTATAGCGCTGAAAACTTCAAATAAAAATTTGGCTCTGTGTAAGTTATTAAGGTGAATTTAAATGCCGCCTTGAAATATACGGAATATTTGACAGAAAAATTTTCAGTTTGATATAATCCCATTTAAAATTCATACAAAGGAATGGTTAATATGAGTGACAAAATAATTTTAACTGGAATTGAAGTTTTTGGGCGTCACGGTTGCAGTGTTGAGGAACAAAAACTTGGACAAAAATTTTACGTTGACCTTGAATTAAATTTAGATTTGTCGAAAGTTGGAAAAAGTGACAGCTACGACGACACTGTTGACTACGCGCAAGTTATTTTATTGGTTGAAAAGATTGTCGGCGGTACTCCGCGCAAGTTGATTGAAACCGTTGCTGAAGACCTTGCCGCGAAAATTTTAGCCGAATTTGAAAAAGTCGATAGCTTAACTGTAACTTTGCACAAGCCGAATGCACCGTTGCCAATGACGTATAAAGACGTTGCCGTCAAAATTTTTCGTGCAAGATGATAGTTTATTTAGGACTTGGCGCAAATTTAGGCGACCGCGTAAAAAATCTTCGCATTGCCATTGAACGAATAAAAAATCTTTCCAACGTCAAACTTCTGCGCGTATCGTCATTTTATGAAACGGCGGCTTGGGGCGTCACGAATCAGCCTGACTTCATCAACGCGGCAGTAAAAATTAAAACGTCACTTGCTCCGCTTGAACTTCTTGACGAGTTACAAAAAATTGAAACCGAAATTGAAACAGTACGTCACGAACACTGGGCGGCACGGCTAATCGACATTGACATCTTATTAATTGACGGGCTGAAAATAAATTCTGAACACTTAATCGTACCGCATAAATTTTTATACGAACGGGATTTTGCAATGATACCGCTTGCAGAAATTTCGCCGATAAAGTTCAATCTGCGCGGCGACAAAGTAAAAAAAATTTTCGGCAGTCCGATTGATTTTAATCTAACTTTAATTGCTTGCGTCGATAAAAATTTTGGCATTGGCTACAAAGGCGACTTACTTTTCAGAATCAGTGAAGACTTGAAAAATTTTCGTGCGTTGACGCTGAATCATACCGTAATTTACGGCAGAAAAACTTTGCAAACTTTTCCAAATGGCAAGCCGCTGGATTCGCGCAGAAGTATTATTTTTTCGCGCAGTGTTGATAAAATTGACGGCGCAGAAATTGTTCACAGCGTCAATGAACTTTGGGAACTTTTAAGCGCTGAAAATAATTTTGTTATAGGCGGAGAAAAAATTTTCAACGAACTTTTACCTTATGCGACGAAAATTTATTTGACGGTAGTTGATGCTGAAAAAATTTCTGACGTAAACTTTCCCAACTTCGACGGCGAATTTATTTGTATCGAAAATAAAAACCTGCAAGCTGAAACCTACAACCTGCAAGCTATCATATACGAAAGGGTCAACTATGGACAATAAAACTAAGGCGACGGCTACATTGGCGGCAAGCGCTTTACTTGCGGCGGGTACGATGCCAAGTCTTTCACCATTAATAAACCTTGTCACAACGTCGACAGGACAATTTTTTTTAGGTCTACTTAATCACGGCTTTATTGCGGCAACAATCGGCGGACTTGCAGACTGGTTTGCAGTGACGGCGCTATTTCGTAAACCGTTGGGCATAGGTTACCGTACGGAAATTTTAAAGCGCAATCGTGGACGAATCACCGACGCTATTATTGACTTTGTTAGCCGTGACCTACTCAACAAAGAAAATATTATGGATACCATCCGCGAAGAAAATACCGCGCAGATGCTAATTGAATACTTTGAAAAATATCAAGGACGCGATAAGGCGAAAGATTTAGCCTATGATATTTTAAATGAACTTTTCGCGCAGACTGACAGTAAATCCATTGCCGACGCCGTCACGCCGATTTTGGAACATGAAATTAAAAATCTTGACGCAGATAAAATTGCTAATGCCGCCGTTAAAGTTCTCACCCGTGAAAAACATAGCCGAAAAATTTTGACGGCGCTTTTGTCGACTGGTAAAAAAATTTTGCAATCCCGCCATATGCAAGACGCTATCTATAAAAAAATTATTGACCTGCGCGAAGCTTACGAAGGCGATTCAGCAGGACGTGCGCTCGTACTTTCATCAATGAATTTGACGGATGAAAAAATTTTGTCAATCCTCAATGAAAACGTTGAAAAGAAAATTAACGATACGCTGAAAGTTTTGAACGTCAAAGGTATGGTCGACAATGAAACGGCTGAAATGGCGGACAGCTTGCTTGACTCTTTCACGCGCTTTGTACAAGCCGCCGCCGCTGATATGGATAATGAAAAATTTCAAGCTAACCTGCGAACGCTTTTGAAAGAAAAAGTCAATACCGCGCAGTACATTCAAGATTGGCTTGATGTAAATGTACGCGGCGAAACTGATCCTGTCATTTTGGCGAAGATTAGCCGTCAAGCCGCCAACAATCCCAACGTCAGCAGAATCATTGAGCTTGAAAGTCACGAGCAAATTTGGTATCCGATTTTGGACAAGCTGATTGATGAAAAAATTGATGAGTTCATAGAAAGTCCCGTCCTGCAATATAAGTTTGACAAACTGGTTAAAAATTTTATCGCGCAGATGTTGGAAGAATATCACGATGCCATTCCAACGATGATTCGTGAACGCCTTGACAAGTTCAGCGATGAAGAATTGACGGCATTTGTTGAAGGCAAAGTCTCCGACGATTTACAAATGATTAGGATTAACGGTTCAGTTTGCGGCGCAGCAGTTGGAATGTTGCTTTACATCGTCGCACAGATTATCGAACGTGTTGTAAGTTCGTAGGAAAATTTTTTTGGCAATTCCCCCGTCTAAAAAAATCTGAAAAAAATCTGTAAAAAACTATGGAAATTCTCCGCAATTTATGTATAATATTTAATGGAATTATACATAAATTTTTTTTACAGGCGGTGATTTTTCTTGAGTGACATTGTAAAGATTCGCGGACTGAAGTCGGGTCTACAACTCAGTTTCGCCAAAGGTGCAAATTTTGAGGACGTTCAAGCGAACATTTTGAACAAACTTGAAATGGGTAGCAATTTTTTTATTCGCGGGACGACGGTTTTTATGCCGAAGGGTTACTTCACCGAAGAACAAAACGAAACGTTACGCAGAATGTTTCATAGGCACGGAATGCTTTTCAGCTACGATTATAAACAGCCAAATTTTTCCGCGCCAGTACGTGAAAAGCCTGTCGAAGTTGAACAGCCCGCAAAGTTTGAACAGCCGCAACAAGTTGAAAGAAAAGCTAGTCCGATGCTTGTTATCAACAGAACTATTCGTGGTGGGCAGGAAGTTCGGTCGGAATCATCAGTACTTATTTGCGGCAATGTCAATCCAGGTGCGCAAGTAATTTCTGGCGGCAGTGTGGATATTCGTGGAACGTGTCGCGGCATTGTACACGCGGGAGTTTATGGCGATGAAACAGCGTTTGTTGTAGCGGATAAGTTAATGCCAATGCAGATTCGCATAGCAAATATTATCGCGCGTTCCCCTGACAATGCAAAGGAAGTTAATATGGCGGAGCGTGCCTCTATCAAGAATGGCTACATTGTTTTTGAACCGATTATGCGGTAGAATAGCTTTCAGGAATTAGCTTTTAGCTTTTAGCATTTTCCTAACATCTAAAAGCTAGAAGCTAACACCTATAAGCTAACACGGGGGAACTTTTATGAGTGAAGTTATTGTTATAACAAGCGGCAAAGGCGGCGTAGGCAAAACTACTACGACCGCTAACATTGGAATGGGTCTTGCAATGCGCGGCAATCGCGTTGTCTTGATTGATACTGATACTGGCTTGAGAAATCTTGATTTGCTGCTTGGATTGGAAAACAGAATTGTCTACGATTTAGTCGACGTGACAAGCGGTCGTGTTTCGTACAAAAAAGCGCTTGTCCGTCACAAAAAGCTTGACAATCTTTACCTTTTGCCAACGTCACAAGTTAAAGATAAATCAGCTATCGATCCTGATCAACTTGTCGAACTCTGCAAAGAGTTGAAAAAAGAGTTCGATTTTATTATAATTGATTGTCCTGCGGGTATTGAGCAAGGATTTAAAACGGCAATAGCCGCCGCTGATTGGGCGATTGTAGTTACTATGCCAGAAATTTCCGCTGTTCGTGACGCAGATAAAATTATTGGTGAACTTGGTCGCGCTGATAAAGAAAATGTAAAGCTTATTGTCAATCGTATTCGTCCGCAGATGGTTGAAAAAGGCGATATGCTGGATATGTCTGACATTAATGAAATTTTGTCCATTGACTGCATTGGGCAAGTTCCTGACGACGAATCAGTTGTTATGGCTACGAATCGTGGCGAGCCCGTAATTCTTTTTAAGGATTCGTATGCCGCGCAAGCTTACAAAAATATCGTCGGCAGAATGTGTGGCGAAAATATTCCTTTTTTGAAACCGCCTAAAGACGGCTTTTTTACGAGACTTAAGCGCCTGTTTGGAATGATTTAAGGGGGCTCGCTTATGTTCGACGTACTTATGAAAATTTTCGGAAGATCTGAAAAAAAATCTGGGCAGATAGCTAAAGAGCGTTTGCAAGTTGTCCTGATTCACGACCGCGCCAGCGTTTCCCCCGAAACTATGGAGCAACTCAAAGGCGATATTATAACGGTGCTGTCTAAGTATATGGACATAAACCGTAGCGCTATGGAAATTACACTTGAGAATGACGCAAATTCTGTAGCGCTTGTCGCTAACATTCCTGTCAATTCTCTGCGCCATGCAAAATAAGGAGTAGGGAGTAGGAAGTAGGGAGTAGTTTTTGTTTGTAAAAATTTTAGAATCAGTCGGCGGATTCGTCATAAGGCGGCTTGAAGAGTTCGGCACAATCGTTTTATTGTACGTCGACACATTCAAGCAACTTCGACACAAACCGCGCATTGGACACATTATCGCGCAGATGTCACACTTAGGCGTAGATTCGCTGTTAATCGTGACGTTGACATTACTTTTCACAGGCGTTGTATTCACTTTGCAAACGGCGCATGAATTTATACGTTTTGGTGCGCAGTCAACAGTTGGCGGCGTAATTGCAATAGCGATTGGACGCGAACTTGGACCCGTGTTAGTTGGTGTAGTCTGCGCGGGTAGAGTTGGTGCGGCGATAACGGCTGAAATTAGCACAATGAAAGTTACTGAACAGATTGACGCACTAAGAGTTATGGCGGTCAGTCCAGTTGACTATTTAATTGTTCCGCGAATGTTAGCTTGTATGTTCGTCGTACCACTACTCACTATTTACGGTGATATAATTGGCGTATTTGGTGGCTGGCTAATTGCGGTTTACTATTCAGACATTAGTTCGTATATGTTTATAAATTCGATAAAAACTTTTGCGAAGATGTACGATTTAACTGGCGGAATGATTAAGGCGTCATTTTTCGGCAATGTCATAGCAGTTTTAGGTTGCTACTACGGTTTGAATTGTCCTGAAGGCGCAGAGGGCGTCGGTAAAGCTACGACTAAAACTGTTGTAACGTCAATCATCGTAATATTTATTTTGAACGCGCTTTTAACTTTCGTAATTTACAGGTGACAGATTTTAAAACCTAAAAGCTAAAAATGATTAAGATAAAAAATGTAAGCAAGTACTTTGGCGCTAAAGCGGCGTTAAAAAATATAAATTTGGAAATTGGTACGGGCGAAACGTTGGCAATTATCGGCGGCTCTGGCTCGGGCAAGTCAACTTTACTGCGCCTTATGATAGGTCTGATTAAACCTAGTGAAGGCGAAATTTGGATTGGTGACGACGAAATTTCTAAAATGAATGAAAAAGAAATTACCCGTGTTCGTCTGAAAATGGGAATGGTCTTTCAATATTCTGCACTTTTCGATTCAATGACCGTTGGCGATAACGTTGCCTTCGGTCTTGTCGAACATACAAACTTAGACAAGGAAAAAATTCGTGAGATTGTACGCGAAAAGTTAAAGCAAGTTGGACTTGAAGGCGTTGAAGATCGTATGCCAAATGAACTTAGCGGCGGTATGAAAAAGCGCGTTTCACTTGCACGGGCTATCGCCTTCGGTCCAGAAATTATTTTTTACGACGAACCTAGCTCGGGACTTGACCCGATAACTACAAATAGGATTGATGAGTTGATAATTTCGACGCAAAAGGCGTTGAACGTCACAAGCATTGTTGTAACTCACGATATGGTAAGCGCCTGCAAAATTGCGAATAGGATTGCAATGGTTTATAATGGCGATTTGATAGCGGTTGATACAGTTGATAAATTTAAAAAGATTGATGACCCGCGCGTCAAAGAATTTTTCCGCGTAGTAGATTAAAAAATTCTTAATTCTAAATTCTTAATTCCCAAAGAGGTGGTATGATGTCAGCGGCGGCAAAAGTCGGTGCTTTCACAATCGGCGGACTTCTTATGATAAGTTCAGCTGTTTTTACTTTAGGAAATTTCAATTTTAATTCAGAAGACGATTTAGTTTTCTTCGCAAACTTTAAACAAGTTTTAGGACTATCTCCCCAAGCTGATGTCAAGTTAAACGGAATACAGATCGGCAAGGTTGAAGATTTAATAGCAACAGGCGGCGCAGTCACGGTTGTTATGAGGGTGAAGCCAGATTCAAAAATTCCCCTTGATTCAAAAGTTACAATAACTAGCGTCGGCGTTATGGGCGAAAGATTTATTAACATAATTCCCAGTACCGATAACGGCGAATACGTAAAAAACGGAGATTATCTTTTCGGCGCAGAAGAAGCCGGAATGAATGCAATGTTTGAAAATCTCAATAAAGTTATGGGCAAAGTTGAAGATTTGTTAGGCGCTGTCCAAGAAATTGTCGGCGACGATACCTTCAAAAAATCTGTCGTAGTTATGAGCGATAATTTGAAGAATGCGTCCGAAAATCTCAACGGTATGATGGCGACGTTTAATCGAATGGCGCAAAACAATGAAGGCAACGTCAATCAAATGGTTGAACAGATGAACGGCATTTTAGCTAGTATGAATCGGAGCATGGAAACCGTTGAACATATGACGCAAAATATTGACAAGTTTGCTGGCGACCCGCAGACTGCTGAAGATTTAAAGACGACGCTGAAAAATATTACCGATACGACTAAAAACGTTGCACATATGGCGGAAAGTATGGATAAAGTTGTAAGCGACCAAAAAGTTGCTGAAGACCTTAAAGCTACGATAAGCAATGCCCGCAGTATTACTGAACGCGCTGATAATATTTTAGGCAAAGTTGAAGGCGTTTCCGATACCGTGTCACAAATTGAAGTTACGCCGTCCGTTGACGTACTTTATAGCGGCGGCGCGTCGAACTGGAAGACAAATTTTAATGTCGACGTGACAAGCGGAGATACTTCCCTTGACATTGGCGCAGAAAGTATCGGCGACGGTACGAAGTTGAACGCTCAAGTTGGGAAAAAATTCGGTACAGATTTCGGCGCACGTGCAGGAATTGTTGCGGGTAAACCTGGTGTTGGGCTTGATGCTTACGCTGGCGATAAATGGAAATTTTCCGCAGAAGCCTATGACATTAACGACGTTAAACTTAGATTGAAGACGCAGTATAAGATTAGCGATTCAACTTATATTTTGGGTGAATGGCACGATATAAATCATAGAGATGAGCGAGCCGCTTATCTTGGAATTAAACAGGAATTTTGATTAATGCGTAATTAGGAATGCTTAATGCGTAATGCC